>JAFDIC010000573.1 GCA_019308525.1 Deltaproteobacteria bacterium | reverse complement strand
TGATCTGTGTAACAGATCTGCCCTGCACCGTGTCACCACCGGTGTGGGCAAAGAGCCACCTGGCCAATCGCCCTAGGGGTCAAGGCGGTGGAGTCCTTGCTCACAAGGTTGAGCCGGGCCCGTCGAGAAAACCGTATCGAGCGGCAGCTCCGACAGTTCCTTTGCCCCAAGGTGTTGATCGTCGACGAGATGGGCTGCCTTCCCATGAGCAGGAGAAGGCCGGTCTGCTCGGTTCCACTCCCCGGCCTCTGGCAGAAGGCCATCAGGGGAACTGAGAAGAGGGGGAAGGGGCTAAGAGAGGGCTATGATCCCAAAACCATCTTTCAGGGGACGTTTTATTTCGGTGAAAGACGGACAAAATCAATCGATGATGTTGACGACCGAGGCTTGACATTCGGCCCTATGGCCTGTATATGGAGTCCGACATCAGGTCCAGGTGCCCATCTTAGGCTTAATAGGGAACCCCGTGAGAATCGGGGACCGGCCCGCGGCTGTGAGCGGGGACGAAAGCCGGAAAAAGCCACTGTCCCGCCAAAGGCGGGATGGGAAGGCGCGGCGAGTAGGCTGATCCGCAAGTCAGAAGACCTGCCTGGCCCCCAAGGCATGATCCTCGTGGAAAGGGATCGGTGCCGCGCAGATCTTGAGGATGAAAAGGGGACATCCCCGGATCGATTCTTATCGGTCCGGGGATTTTTTTAAAGGAGGAAGGACATGGGACCAAAGAGGGTTCTCATCGTCAGTGATGAGCTGGACAGAAAGAATTTCCTGGAATTCCACGTTAGGCTCCGTAGTCTAAGACCGGTCTGGTATCCTAACATCCTGTCGGCTCGCCTGGCGCTAAAAGCAGACCCTTTCGCCCTGGCCATCGTGGATCTCGGCATCCCTGTTGAGCCCAAGCTGGAGCTGATAAAGCAGTGCAATGAAAACCGGCCTGAGCTTCCAGTGGTCAGCATCGGCAAGACAGAGTATCTCAGCCAAATTCTCTCATTAGCCTCCTTCGCCTCACTGACATGTCTAGACTCAATTCAATCGGTGCCTGACTTCCTGGAAGAACGGATATTATGTTGATGGGGAAGGCCTGCTCACAGAGCCGTCCATGGACCTTAATCTCCATGAAAGGGGGTAAAGCAGGTGAGAACCGGGGTAATTGTATATCTTGCAGGTGGGGATGTTGCAGGATTTGGAGCCGATCTATGCGAACAAGTCGAAAAGTTGGGTATCAATGCGGACAGGGTGGAAATTGTTTCCTCATGTTCAGGTCATTTTGATGTGATGGATGCATGGTGGTCTCTTACCAGCAAAGGAATGGGAAGGATAATCTGCATGCTTGCCGAGATGTCTGCCAATGGTTCACTCAAGCTCACGGGCCGTGAGCTGAGGCTCTGTGGATGAGCGAGCAGTTATGGCTCTGCCTACCGCTTCATGGATTCGGCTTTTAAGAAACGGTTCTACAACGAAAAAATCATGTGGGCCTACTCTTCAAGGATGATCAAGGATTGGATCGAGGTCAGGCATGGTATTGAGCCAAGGCACCCGATGGATGTGCTCTCGGACCCGGCTTTCCAGGGCCACGAGTGGGTAGTGGTCCAGTCACTCCACTTGGTATGCGGCCATGAATTCTACAGGCCACCCTTCATGGGTAAGCTCTCTTCAAGAGATTAAAACATACGACCGGGGCCTGGAGGTTGCCTCTAAGAAGGCCTTATAGCTATGGCACAAAGGACAAAGGCCATCATGTTTCTGGGCACCGGCAGCGACGTAGGTAAATCGATTGCAGTGACTGCATTCTGCCGGATCTTGAGCCGGCGTGGATATAGGGTTGCCCCTTTTAAGGCCCAGAACATGTCCAATAACTCCTATGTGACCGTGCAGGGGGGCGAGATCGGACGTGCTCAGGTGGTGCAGGCAGAGGCCGCGGGCCTTTTGCCCTCAGTGGATATGAACCCCATACTTTTGAAGCCTTCAAGCGGGCATGCTGCCCAGGTGGTGGTGCGTGGAAAGGTGGCCACTCAATTGAGCGCAATGGCATACCATAAATACAAGGAGCAGTTGAGGCAAGTGGTGATGGAATCTTTCGCACGGCTTTCAGCGAGATATGATGTCATAGTAATGGAAGGAGCCGGAAGCTGCTGCGAAATGAACCTCAAGGACAATGACCTTGTTAATTTTCAGATGGCGCGGGACGCCAATGCCCGCTGCATTCTTGTAGCAGATATCGACCGTGGCGGAGTGTTTGCACAGATAATCGGCAGCCATTACTTGATG
>JAFDIC010000572.1 GCA_019308525.1 Deltaproteobacteria bacterium | reverse complement strand
TTTCAACCTTCCGAGTTCGCCAAGTTGGCCCTGAGCATTTATATCGCCTATTCCATGGCGAAAAAGGGGCCGCAAATGGGCGTCTTTTCGAGGGGCTTTCTTCCTCACCTGCTGGTTTCAGGGACATTCATGACCCTGATTCTGCTTCAGCCCGACCTTGGCACCTCTGTAATTATCGGGTGTTGGGTGCTGGTCCTCCTTTTTGTGGGAGGCGTGAATCTCTTGCAGCTCTTTCTCACTCTCATCCTGTTCGCTCCCATAGTTTTCTGGCTCACTTTGCAGGCGGATTACAGATGGAAACGCTGGTCGGCCTTCTTGAACCCCTGGGAGGATCCCGACGGACTGGGATTTCAGATCATCCATTCCTTTTTGGCCTTTGGGTCGGGGGGCCTCTTGGGCGTAGGACTTGGAAACAGTAAACAGAAGTTGTTTTATCTCCCCGAACCCCATACGGATTTTATCCTCGCAATCCTGGGGGAGGAATTGGGCCTCGTCGGATTGAGTGTTGTGATTACCCTCTTTGGGGTACTGATTGTCAGGGGGATAAAGATTGCCCTTAATGCCCATGAAATATACGACACTTACCTTGCAGCGGCGATCAGCATGATGATGGGACTTCAGGTCCTGGTTAACATGGGGGTCGTGTTGGGCCTGTTGCCTACAAAGGGCCTGACTCTCCCCCTGATCAGCTATGGAGGATCTTCACTGGTGATAACCCTTTTTGGTATAGGGATCCTTTTGAAGATCTCATCTACCCGGTAGGCAGTCTGAAGGAGGTAGTTTGAACCATTAGAGGCATCGGGCTGATCATAGCAGGCGGAGGTACCGGAGGTCACCTGTTCCCCGGGATAGCGGTGGCAAGGGAACTTTCAAGGAGGTTCACGGACTCGGAAACACTCTTTGTTACCGGACGAAGGAAGATGGAATCAAAGATCCTTTCACAGGCTGGATTTCAACAGGTTTCCATCTCCGTTGAGGGATTGAAGGGAAGAGGGTGGGCAAGAATGATGGGCGGAATGATGAAATTACCCTTTGGTTTTTTTCAATCGCTTTACCTCATGAAGAGATTCTCTCCTGATGTTGTATTGGGAGTCGGAGGATATTCCTCGGGTCCGGTTTGCTTGGCCGCAAGAGTGTTGGGGATCCCCTCAGCCATACATGAGCAGAACTCCTTTCCCGGCCTAACAAACCGTATCCTGGGCCGGATAGTAGAAAGGGTCTTTATCTCCTTTGAAGAATCCAGAAGACACTTTCCAGGGGGGAAGGTTTTTTTCACTGGTAATCCCATAAGGGAAGAAATCCTTGAGGCTGAAAGAACCGACGTTGCTGTTGAAAATGATTTCACGATCCTGGTGATGGGGGGAAGTCAGGGGGCAAGGGCCATAAACAGGGCCTTTCTGGGAGCATTGGGAATTTTGAAAACAAGAGGAAGGAGACCTCGAATCATACATCAAACGGGCGAGGCGGATTATGAGATGGTCCTGAACGGTTATCGCGAACTAGGGATCGAGGGGGAGATCAGGGCCTTTATTGAAGACATGGGGTCAGCCTACCGTCGAGCAGACATAGTGGTGAGCAGGGCGGGTGCGACAACGGTTTCAGAGTTGGCGGCTCTGGGCAAGCCGTCAATCCTGGTGCCTTACCCCTATGCTGCGAACAGGCATCAGGAGACCAATGCCCAGATACTTGCCGGGGTAGGAGGTGCTTATGTGGTCCTAGAAGAGGATTTGAGCGCAGAAAGATTGGCAGATCTCCTGATAGGGATGATGGACAACAGGGAGAAGCTTAGGATCATAGGAGGGAACGCAGGGAAGGTAGGGGTTCGCCACGCATCCAGGACGATCGTGGATCTCCTCCTCGACATGGCGAGAACCAGACGATGAAGACCTTTGGGAAGACAAAACATATCCATCTGGTCGGGATAGGCGGTATCGGGATGAGCGGCATAGCCGAACTCCTCGTCAACCTGGGATATGAAGTGAGCGGCTCGGACATCAAGGAATCCTCCATCACCAAGCGTCTATCGGAAATGGGGTGCAGGATCTTCTCCGGGCATGACAGGAACAACATAGAGGGGGCGGATGTGGTGGTGTATTCCTCGGCGGTTCGAGAGGGCAACCCGGAAATCATCGAAGCCAAGGATAGGGCAATACCTGTGATTTCCAGGGCGGAAATGCTTGCGGAACTTATGCGCCTAAAATACGGGGTGGCCGTTGCAGGGGCCCATGGAAAGACTACCACCACTTCCATGATCGCATCGATACTGACATC
>JAFDIC010000571.1 GCA_019308525.1 Deltaproteobacteria bacterium | reverse complement strand
GGTGGCCTCGGAACTCCGCAGAGTTTTGGAACAAAGGGGTATAGAGGACCCTGATGGGGAGATAGCTCGGTTAGAGGCCGCTGGGCGGCTGATTATCGTAGCAGAGAGCTACGGGCAGAGTCGCCACGGCGAGGGTCTGTATGGCGACCCCCGAAAACAGCTCGTGAAAATCCGCATTCTCAAATAGGGGAGGATTAAATTGTGACCGCCATCAACCGCAATCCATGGCAACGTGAAGGGGTTTCCATCTTGCCTTCGGATCTTTGTGAACTGATGCCCCTTGTTGGCCAAAGAAAGCTTTTCACTCGTCTTGAGAAGTTTCGAGATGAAATCCTTTCCTCAGGCCCTTACGATCTGGCTGGGTTTTTCACCATTTTTGGCACCTGGGGCGTTGGGAAGAGTCGAATCGGGCACGAGATCTGTCTTGAAGCCTTTTCTGAGGATATGCATTGGATCATCGATGGAGAATCCAAACGCCTCCTCGAGTATGGCCTGAAACAAAATATCCTCCCTCTTTTTGTGCGGTACATCCAAGTAACAAGGGGGCCGTTAGGCGCCAACCTGGAGATGGACAACTGGATTCCCACTGTGACTGTAGAGGCGCTTTCAAATCTTGCCGGACTTCGAGGGAAGGCCGGCTCAAACCGCATGGTGAAGAACCAGGACCGAATTCTGGAGTTGGCAAGGAAAGTCCTGAAACCAAAAGGGTGGGATAAGCACGTCGGTGAACTGCAAAATGTCCTCCAATCTGCAGATTTATATGAGGCAGCGCGGGGGGGCATTGAAGTGCTGAGGGAACTCGGAATTCATTATCTCTGGATTGTTGTTGACGAAATCGAGGACATTACAGATGTGGAACGTGATGGTCTCCCTTCGGCAGAACGTGAAGGGATTGACCAGGCGTTGCTGACTGTTATTCCCCGAGTCATAAAAACTGAAGAATACCGGCAAGAGTTTCGTGAAATCAATTTCCTCCTTCTGTGTTCACAAGTTGTAGGGGACCTCCTCAAGCAGGTACACGCCATCGAGCGGCGCACTGGATGGCATGAACTGACATCCAACAGCTTTGCTGATGTGGAGGCCTTTTTCCAGTATCTTCAGTCCCGGCCAGAGGATGCGGCCCAGGCTATCGCTCAATATCCCAAAGGGCTGAAGGAGGCAGCCTTTTTCGCTGCTAATCGCAACTTCGGATGGTTCAATGTTATCATGCATTATGCCCACCAAAACCATCGTGGCGGTACGGTGGAAGCGGCGGACCTCTTACACATGTTTGCCCAGGAATCGGCAAGAGGACATGGCAAGTCAGTATTTAATCTTGACACAATCAGCGAATACCGAATTCCGAAAGATGAGGACTATACCGACATCGTCCGAGCAATGTTTCGTCTTCTTCCCCGCGCCATAGGCCCTGAAGAAGAGGTCACTCCAGAGCGGGCCGAAATACTCCTTGCCAAAAGAGATCAGGGCGGTGAAAAGCGGCCCCTTTTTGTCCGAGTGCGAGAAATCAGCCCGCCCCAAAAACATCGGATGCTTGCCCATATGACCAAGCATGGCTTTGTGAACCGAACAGGCACCGAACTCATGCTTCCAGGTGAGGCCAGTTTCGACCTGCAACCGGTGATTGATAGTCTGCACGCTTATTCAGTCATCGCTTTACCTCCAGAACGGCGGGAGCACCTCCTTATATGCGAGGACGAACGGGAATTCACGGATCAGGTTAAAGGACTTTCTCCCTATCCCGAGCAGGCTGATCAGTTCGCCCCTTACCTGCATGGCCTCCTAATGGATCCCGACTACCAGGTGAAGGACTCTGATGGCAGATCAAGACTGTTCATAGGGCCAGCCTTTTCTTTTCTTTTGGAGTTTAACACCCTAAGCCGGATTCGGCGCGCAGAAGAGGGGTATCTCAGAGACAGGGCAAAAAATACCCGTTTAGAAGAAGCTTTTCACAATGTAGAAAAAGATGCCAGTGCGCGCGTTCAGATGCTCCTTCGGGGTATCGGCAATACCTGGGACATGGAACGGGCTCCTGTATCCATAGAAGTCCTGCCTGAGCTCAAACTCCCGTCTGGGCGGATGGTATCGGCTGGGTCCCCCCTCCAGCTGGGGAAAGACAAGCAGTCTATACTTATCTATGGGGCGGAAGCCACGGAAGCGGATTTGGAGCACGATCTCACCCTGTTAGCCAAGAAACCGACTCCCATTATTCTTGTTCTTGAAGATCAGGATCAACGGGTTGAAGACTTACGTAGACGTATCAACCGAAATATCCCT
>JAFDIC010000570.1 GCA_019308525.1 Deltaproteobacteria bacterium | reverse complement strand
CTATGAGCCCGTGGCTATCCTGACAGGGCTCCTTCTCGCTCTGGAGCTACTTAGGGACCCACATATCCGGTGGGGTGGTGTTGTCTATAAAAGATAAGGGGTTGGTCACATCTGGTATGAGCAAGGTTGTGGGCCCTGTTGGAAAGATATAAGCAAATCAGACCCTATTGTAGAACCGACAGAGATGCTGTCAGGGAGATCTGCTACAAGACAGCGTGCCGGGCAAAAGGAGATAGTGTCTTCTTTGAAATGCGGGATGTTATTGTGGACTACCTGTCCCTCTATTATACAGACCGGTCCCCAGAAACTGTATGGGTGGTGGAGCTTGATGGACAGGTCGTGGGATATCTGCTCGGCTGCTCCAATACTCGGGAGTTTCTATGCTTCACAGTGTGTTTGATCATGCCTCGGCTAATCCTCAGGGCCTTGTCCGATGCCGTGAAGGGCAACTACAAGGACCCCATGACGAAAAATATCATTAAATGGGCCCTGCTCAAATCCTGGTTTGAGACACCTTACATCCCCCTCAGAAAATTCGCCTCCCATTTCCACTGTAATCTCCTTCCCAGGGCCTCGGGTAAAGGATATTTCACGGCCCTGGCCCTCGCCTTTTTGGACCAAATGCAAAAGCAGGGGGTAACAGGCTTTCACGCCAGAATACTTGAACCGAGGCATGGCCCGTTTAAACGGATGCTAGACCGATTTATGAGGAGTTATTCAGGCGATGTGGGGTTTTATGCTGAGAGGCCTTCGTCGTTCCATCGCTGGGTGCTTGGGTGGGACAAGGAGATGGTAAACCGTGTGTGGGGAGGAGATATTACAGTGGCAAAAGAGGTGTTCAGATTTCTTCATAACCGATACGGTTTGTAATAGCCTGCTGCCGCTTGCCTCCCATAAAATATAAGAGGAGAAAAGGAAGGTGCAAAACATGCATACCGAAACAAGCCTGATAAAAGAGAGCTTTTTTGTTTATATACTTAAGATATTGTTTTTCATGTTCTTTTCATTCACTTTGATGCAAGTGCTGTTAGATCTAAGCTTGTATGGCTGGGTTGATCTGAGACGCAGTGCGCTATATGAATTCATATTTATCCCCGCAGGCCAATCTGTTATTTTCTGGCTCGTTACAAGGGGCCGAAGAGCTCGCCCTCGTGGCATTCACCCAAACACGTAACCCTTTCGGCGGGTCTCATACCCCCCCAGTCTCATCGCCTCAACGTGCTCCCGAATCCTGTCCGGCGCATGAACCACACCCCTGCAAGGAGGAGGATGACCAGGAGCCCAACAGCACCCCAGGGGGTCATGGAGGGCACCGCCTGAGGCTCCAGAGGCCCCGGGCCATTGGTTGTGCCTAGGATTTCAAGCACAAACGCATCCCCGCACCGCACACTCACCCTGTCCCCGGCAATCGGGATAAATATGTCGAACGGTCCGATGAGCTGAAAGGGCGATATCTGATACACACGGGCGCGTCCCGGGATCACTACGTACTGCGGATCTTGCGCAGAAGGATAATACTGGATGGCCTCGTCTATGATGAGGTTAGGGACCCAAGGTGAGGCGTCCGCATTGAGGATTATGACTCCTTCAAAACGGTCATAAATCCCGTCTCCATCGCTGTCCACCATGGCCGCTGACATGGCCTGATCTCCTGCCTTCCAAGAGAGCGCCGGATATTCAGTGATCTGATTGTTGTTGTCATTGACCCAGAAAATGTCCATCCCATTGATGGCGGATACACCCCCCAGATTCTTTCCCACAATCCTGAGCATGAACCAGGGGTGATAGTAATTGAAATCGTAAACTCCACCAAGGGAGGCTATCTCTGTCAGGGTATTGTTTGAAGCCTCATACTGGTATAAAAAAGCTTCAGGGTAACCACCTGAAATTTGGGGATAAATGCCAACCCCACCCTCGGCATAAACCCTGAGGACATTGTTTTCGATATCAAAATCCATGAGCCAATATGCATCATCGTCGGGGTTAGGCCCTGGATTAGGTTGATGATCGTTATTGGTATCCACAATCACTTGTTGCTTTCCAGAAATAGTGCATTGGACTATGCCGTTGGCAAAGGAGGTTGAATCAACAACGAAACTCAATATTAGCGCAACCAACACAAATACAACCAATTTTTTTATCCGATCTACGTTGAGCATAGGCGGTCTTTGTGTCAATAGGTTGTCAGGTTTTATTAGGTCCTTTAGCACAAAATATCAGAAAAAGCAACCATTTTTTAACTGCGACGCGAGCCCCTGCCTGTCTCATCGGGGGGCCTCCTCTTGCGTCTTATGCCTCGGATCAGCCGGCCTCTTCCCAGGGATCAAACGTCCAGAGATATTGGGTGGGGTCTCGACGGATTTCTTCTTCCAGAGCCTCACGATAGTAACTGAGAAAATAAAGGACATTTTCCTTCATCCCGCATGCAGGATTAGGAAGGGCTGGCTGGTAGAACCGGATGATATGGCGGGTAGGATCATCACTGCTTCGAGAGACAAATACCGGGAGAAAGGGGGCCCCTGTCAAGTACGCCAGGTATGCCGGGGCCGATTGTGTCATAGCAGGTTTTCCGAAAAACAAAACGGGTATTTTCCGGGTCCCAGGGAAATAATGGTCATTGAGTACGATAACGGTCTCAGACCGTGCAAGTGCCTCCATGACCGCAGCCCGGAGGCCTCTGCTTTCCATTGAATAAAGGTTTTTCAGGTGCGCACCTCTAAGCGTTTTGATAAAACGATTCAGCCTTGGGAGGGGTTGGTCCCTCATTATGACGAGGGCGTTTTCGCTGAATACAATGGAAGGGACCCCGGCCATGATTTCCCAGTTTCCATAGTGTCCAGTGACTACCAACAGGCCACGATTCATCTTGTAGGCATTGAAAACGTGTTCAAAACCGTCAATGGTCACGATCTCCTCAAATCGTTCAGGAGCCCAGTGCCGACTATGAAGAGTCTCCATCGCCAACATGCCCAAGTGCTCCCATACCCCGCGTGCAATCATGGCCTTCTGCCCCTTGGTCATTCCAGGCCCAAAGGCCTTTCCCACAAGCTTGGAAAAATAGGTCTCTCTGAAGATAAGAGCACTTATGAGGCGATCCATCCGATGACATACAGCCCCAAGTCGCCTGCCATGTTTCAACGCCTCTTCATGGGAAAAGTTGCGACAACGCCTTTCAAGGAGGGAAATTGTACCCATTATGAGAATGTCTATGCATGACAAGCACAATTGGAGGGAAATGGCACGGATTTCCGGAACTGCCTTGTTCAACAACCTTTGAAGACATTGAGGGGTCCGGGGATGGGGCACGTGGCAGTTTGGGGAATGACTGTTCAGCATATCAACTATGTGTCTAATCCCCTTTAAAGGACTCTTGTATGCAGCACGAGATGTCCCAGTTCATGAGTTTAATGTTTTAGCGCAAGATAAATCGGACAAAAACGCCATTTATGGA
>JAFDIC010000569.1 GCA_019308525.1 Deltaproteobacteria bacterium | reverse complement strand
ATGATCGCATCGATACTGACATCCGGAAACCTTGACCCGACGGTCGTGATAGGAGGAAGGCTCGACATATGGGGAGGTTCCAACGCAAAGCTGGGACAGGGCGACATCCTCGTAGCAGAATCAGACGAAAGCGATGGTTCATTCCTCCTCCTCTCACCCACCATTGCGGTGGTGACGAACATTGACGAAGAGCACATCGAGCACTACGGGGACATGGATGCGCTCAGGAGAACCTTTGTCGATTTCATCAACAAGATACCCTTTTACGGGCTGGCGGTTCTTTGTCTCGACAATGAAGAGATTCAGGGGATCATTCCGCACTTGAGGAAACGGTACCTTACCTACGGCTTGAACAGGCAAGCAGACATAAGTGCAAGGGACATAGAGCATGGGCGGCTGGAGGCCGGTTTCGATGTGGTAAGCCGGTCCAGGACCCTAGGTCGCGTCCTTGTGGGTATGCCGGGGGTCCATAATGTGCTGAATGCCCTGGCCGCTATATCCGTGGCTTTGGAGCTGGAAGTAAGCATGGAGGATATCAGGCGGGGCCTGAGGACCCTGGGCGGCTTGGCAAGGAGGTTTCAGGTCAAGGGAGAGAAAAAGGGTGTCCTGGTCCTAGATGACTATGGGCACCACCCCACGGAGATCATGGCTACCATTGAGACGGCAAAGCAGAGCTGGCCGGAGAAGAGGATAGTGGTGCTGTTCCAGCCCCATAGATACACCCGAACCAAAGCCCTTTTTGAACGTTTCGCTATGTGCTTCAACCAGGCGGACGTACTGATGGTGACGCCCATCTATTCTGCGGGAGAAGAACCTATTGAAGGCGTCAACTCAGAGTGGCTCTGTAGGGGAATCAAACAGCATGGCCATAGGGAAGTAATGCACTGCAAGAACGAGGAAGAGGCTCTTGGGACGCTTCTGAAAACCATGCGGCACGGAGATGTGGTAATAACACTTGGTGCCGGTGATATTCACCAGGTGGGAGAGAGATTCTTGGAGAGGCTTTGACGTGGTGCGGGATTTGAGCCAGGCTCACAACATGGAACCTCTGAAGCAGGATCACAGGATGGAAATAGCCGCCATACTGAACGGGGGGGTGGATTTCGACTATCCCATGAGCGAACTGGCAACGGCGGGTGTGGGCGGGAAGGTTGCGGCCCTGTGTCACGTCAGGCATGTGAGCGCGCTGAAGCATTTGGTGGCCTTTCTATCCGAGGAGCATATTCCTTATTTTGCAGTGGGTAAGGGAAGCAATATCTTGGTGATGGATGAGGGATTCGGGGGAGTGGTGATTGTCTTGGAAGGAAACCTTTCAGAAGTGGAGGGCCCGGAGCATGGCAAGAATAGCCTAAGGACAGGCGCAGGACTGGCCCTTGCCAGGCTTCTTAGTTATTGCAGGGACGAAGGCCTAGGTGGCTTGGAGTTCCTTGCGGGCATCCCGGGGACGGTGGGCGGGGCAATCGCTATGAATGCAGGGGCTTTCGGATTCGAAATCGGACCCCTGGTCAGGGAAATAGGCGTGGTGGCCGCAGGGGGTGAGACAAAGGTCATGAGGGCCCCGGAGCTGAAGTTCTCTTACAGATCTGTGTCGCTTCCAAGAGGCACCGTTATCGCACAGGCCGTCATAGGGGTAAGAGAAGATGAGCCTGAGAGGATAGGGTCCAGGATCTCCGAAAATCTAGCCCGGCGAAAGGAAAAACAACCATTGGAATATCCGAGTTGTGGGTCTGTCTTCAAGAACCCTCACGGAGACTTCGCGGGCAGGCTGATCGAGCAGGCGGGGCTGAAGGGGAGGAGAGTAGGCGGAGCCATGATTTCACCAAAGCACGCAAATTTTATCGTCAATACAGGCGGAGCTACGGCGAAGGACTTTGTCCAATTGATGGATCTGGCCCGAAGGGAGGTCAGGAAACGTACAGGCATAGAATTGGACCCGGAGATCAGGATCATAGAATGAAGAGAAGGCCCGTTATCAAGAAACAGGCTGTTGAAAGGAGGAGGAAGAAAAGGGAATCCACCTTTGGGAGACTACTTTCCTTTATGTTTGGATGTTTTACCAAATTCTCGCTCCTGGTCATATGCATAACCCTTATAAGCGTCATGCTGGTAACGGCATACGGATATCTCCTCAGGTCTCCCTATATTCGACTTGAAAAGGTAATCATACAGGGGTTTGAAGGAGATTCAAAGAGAGACCTTCTCGAACTGTCAGGCTTGAACGGGGAGATGAGCCTCTTCGCCATCGATACGCAGCGGGTCCGGCAAAGGATAAAGGAAC
>JAFDIC010000568.1 GCA_019308525.1 Deltaproteobacteria bacterium | reverse complement strand
TTGACGGTGACGTGGCGGTCGAGGAAGGTGATGTCGAATTTCTGCCATTGGCCGGCGGGCTTCTCGGCGCTGACGGTTGGGGTGATTCGGCTGTAGATGCTGCCCATGTTGTGCGAGTCGAGGCGTTGGCCGGATTTATCGCTTGAGTTGCGGCGGGCGATTGCTAAGATGGTGGAATAACATTGCTCATAGGCCATTGCCGTCAGGAGAGTCGCTATGATGGTCGCTCTGATGACTGCTGTGATGGTTCTTGCCCTTCTCTTGAACACCTATGCGTTGGTTTTTCTTATTGTGCTTGTTGCCAGTGAGACCTCAGGCCATGAGACCACCTCGGACTGGATTCTACTTCTTTCACTGGCACTGGTTCCTGTTGTGAACATCATATACATTCTCTGCTGTGGCAGGGGTACGTCTTGGCTCAGCTTGTATTTCAAGAGAAAGGGGCTTGAAGAACAGAAGCGAATCGAGGCGATGTCAAAGGATTAGAGACTTTGCTGGCGGGTGCGGGCTTTAAGGTCACCGCCTTTCTCCCGGCCCGCCCGCTTTTGAGAAATTTCGTGCGAACGAGTATGAGGCATTCTGCTTGTTTGCAAATGGGTCGGTGTTTTGCAGTTATGGTGTTGCGAAAATATATTTCCCCCAATTCAATTGCGATTGCCGTCTATTGACGCGGGCGGGTTTTTGAAGACTGCCGGATTGACCCCGAAAAAAAATAGGCGAATCCTGTTTGATTCTGTAATATCTTGTCAATACACACATTACAGAACAAGGAGTCGCCTATGGCCATTATACCGCAAAGACAACTGTTTTCATGGAAAGAAATTGAAAATCTCGCGGATCTGGAAAGATTCTCCCTGCTGCTCGAATACCTGCCGGACGAAGATTTGATGCAGATTCTCGAAGCCCAACGCGGCAAGGGGAGAAACGATTATCCTGTTCGTGCGATATGGAACTCAATTCTGGCGGGCATTGTTTATCAGCATCCGAGCATCGAGTCGCTCCGCCGGGAGCTTATGCGGAATGCTCAGCTGCGGCAGTTGTGCGGCTTTGATCTTCTCAAAGGCATAGATGCGGTTCCCTCATCCAACGCCTACACCAATTTCCTCAAATTACTGCTGAAGCACTCTGTTTTGATTGAGCAGTTGTTTTGCGACCTGGTTGAGAAGCTTCGTGAGTTATTACCCGGCTTCGGCGAAGTGTTGGCTATAGACAGCAAGGCGATCAAGTCCAGGGCCCGCAGAGAAAGCCGCAAAAAGAGCATTGACGGCCGCGGCGAGGCCGATGCCGACAAAGGCGTTAAGACTTATAAAGGCAAACGCAAAGACGGCAGCGTATGGGAAACTCTCAAGAGCTGGTTCGGCTTCAAGCTGCACCTTATTGTAGATGCCGAATACGAGTTGCCGGTGGCTTACAGGGTAACTAAGGCGTCGGCTTCGGACATAACCACCGGCAGACAGATGGTTAAGGATTTGGCTTCAAACAGGCCCTGGCTGCTTGAATCGGCGGAATTCCTTCTTGGCGACAAGGCCTATGACGATACGGATTTTATTGGTGAACTCTGGGATGATCACTCCATCAAGCCTGTAATCGACATACGCGACCTTTGGAAGGTGTATGGTGCCAGAGCGGTACACGGCCAGAGCAACATCAGCCATGATTACAAGGGGACGGTCTATTGCCACAGCCCTATTCAATGGATTAAGAGGCCAATGGCGTTTGGCGGCTTCGAGAAAGACAGGAGCACATTGAAATACCGTTGCCCGGCCAAACATTACGGTCTTGACTGTGCAGATCGCGAGCAATGCTGGATCAGCGATAGTATCCGGATCGATATCGAGAGTAACAGAAGAATCTTCACCCCGCTGGCCCGCAGCAGCTACAAGTGGCAAACGATGTATAACAAACGCAGCGCCGTCGAGCGTGTAAACAGCCGTCTGGATGAATCGTTCGGCTTTGAGAAACACTTCATTCGCGGGATGAACAAGATGGAAGCTCGTTGCGGCCTGGCTTTGGTCGTAATGCTCGGCATGGCCTACGGGCGGGTCAGGCAAAAGCAATACGAACGGATGCGAAGTCTGGTCACTTCGGTCGCCTGAGACAGGAATCCAAGGGGCAGGGCCAACTAACATAATACCGGTGTGCGCCGATATCGTCGGGGGAACGAAAAACCGGCCAAATACAACTCACAGCCCGCCAATTCCTCGCAGAGATCCACCGTCACAACTGCCAAAAACCTCAACCAAGACCCCTCACGCTCGAAATCACCAGAGCCACCGCCCCA
>JAFDIC010000567.1 GCA_019308525.1 Deltaproteobacteria bacterium | reverse complement strand
GAGGACTTCAAAATCAAGAGGGTCCTTCAGCCACCGCGGGTAGTACCTCTTGAATATCAGGCTGCACGTGGGACAGGTGATCACCACGGTGGAGGCGCCGCTCTCTCGAATGGCGTCTACATTGTGGCGGGCATAGTCCAGGGCCTTCTCCTGGTTTCCGGCGAAATAGAGGGGCGCACCGCAGCACCATTCCCCGCCATCAACGCTAAAAGAGATGCCCAACTTGCACAGGATGTCGACGAAGGCCACCGCTATCTCCGTCTCCCTGAAGGATGAAACACAGCCCACAAAGTAAAAGATCTCAGGACGGGCAGACGGCCTTTCCCCATGGCCCTTTCTCAGCCAGGCATCCCTTGCAGGCAACCTGCCTCCATAGGGTGCCTTGCTTTTCAGCAGATTCCTCTCCAGGTCCTGGTGGGGCTCCATGAGGGGGATGCCGTTCTTGCGAAGCCCCGCCTTGAGCATGGTGAAAAGATCCACCTGGTCTCCTATGACGCCGCAGTTGACCTCACAGGCCCCGCAAGTAGTGCACGAGTACACCATGTCCCTGATGGATTGTGAAAACGCTATCTTTCCCTCATACAGGGCCCTGGCCACCTGCATGAGGCCTCCCGCGCTATAGGTGAAAAACAGTCCCTTCATTTGCAAAGGACAGAGGTCTGAAAACCCTGCATCTGAAGTTCCGTAAGTACACTGGCCGCATCGCGTGCACTTGTGTATTACCGTGTAAAGGTATTCATCCATCTCCAGTTTTCCCTTCATCTCTCTTCCCTCCTAGAACATCAGCATGCCCGGGTTCATGATGTTGTTCGGATCCAGCAACCTCTTTAAATCCCTCAGCAGGCTGGCGTAGGTCCCTGTCAGGCCGAAGAACATGGGGTCTTTCCTGTAGCGGAACATCACGCCCCCGAACCTGCGCAGCAGTTCCCTGTAAAGGTTTCCGTAGATACCCTTGAGGTGCTGGACATACTCCCTCTGTTCTATCAGGGACCCGGTGACATAGACGACAAATGCCAGGAAGAACTCCCTGGCGTGGGAGTAGGGCAAGACCCTGTAGAAATAGGGGGGCTTGAACTCCTTGCTGGCGATCTCCCTCATGTATCGTTCGATCTCGATGACCTTGGAGGGCTCAGCGGTTATCAGGCATCCCGCCAGGTGGAGCCCTGCTCTTATCTGGGACTCTTCCCCCGGTTTAGGCAGCAAGCCGTCAACAAAGTAGGCATGAAGGTAGTTGTAACAACCAGGGTACCTCTCGCTGGCTTCCTGGTTGTCCAGGTGACCTCCCCCCAGTTCCCGCGCAATCCTTATGCAGACCATTTCCTGGCTATCAACCACCTCCCTGTATCCGCTGAGCCTTGCGGAGGCGATTCCAAAGGGGACGCCTGGAGGAGGAGACATCTGGTCCGCCTTGAGCATCTCTTCGGGCATCTGCTGTGACTTTGAAACCATCATTTCATGAAACATGTTCCATCCCCAGGTCCAGAAGGTGACACTCTCGGCCAGGTTTCCCCTTATGATTCTTTTCATGTATTCCACGGCCGGGGGCAGGGAGTCAAAGGTGGTGAGAAGAAGCCTTTCCTCCTCCCCCCTTTCGAATATCTTGACCCCCCCTTTGGTTACGATCCCCAGCGTGCCGTATGAACAGGCAAAAAGCCCTGTGAGGTCGGGGAAACAGTGGTATCTGGATCGCCACCCCGCCGTTTCAAAGCTGGCAGAACCTGTCTTGATTATGCCTCCCCTCGGGGTGACTACTTCCAGGGAAGTAACGGGGTCAGGGTCCCATTTTGCAGCATAGTTTCCAGACGGCCTCATCAAGTAGTTGCCCAGGGGACTGCTGCCGCCTGCCGCCGTGGGGAGGTGGCAGAAAAACCCTTTCTCTTTAAGAACCTTGGCCAATTGATGAAAGGTAACCCCCGGCTCGATAACAGCACAGGCAGCGTCGCTATTGATCTCAATGATCCTGTTCATGAGCCTCAGGTCAACAACAAGACCTCCCTGAACAGGAACCGCCATCCCCGCAATATTGGAGCCGCGCGACTGGGGTGTTACGGGTATCCTGAAGCGATCCGCAATCTCTACAATGTGCAAGACTTCTTCCACGCTCCGGGGCAATACCACTACGCTTGGTCTGGCAGAAGAGCCCGGCGGTATGGCGGAGTCGGCTCCATACCCGGCCAGGACCGCCTCATCATCACTGATCCTTTCACCTGGCAATACCGATGACAGGGCGCGCACGAGATCTCTCATTACTCACTCTCCTTTCTTCACACCCGGGGTCCTCTCTC
>JAFDIC010000566.1 GCA_019308525.1 Deltaproteobacteria bacterium | reverse complement strand
CTGGACTCTTCCATGACCGATTCCTCCTTGTTGAGATAGCGCACGCCACTCCTGCAAGCGATACTATCGCTTCACTTTACTGCCCCCCCGGGCCTTTCTTATTTGATCCCTCTTTGGGGCTAATTCCCCGCAGCAAGCTGCGGGGCACTTCATTGCTCGGGGGCGTTTTCAAGCTGCTCGTGCCAGTCAAAGCCCAGGTATCTCGGGATGCGGCTCGTGGCAATGAGGAGGCGCGCCTTATGCCCCTGGTCGCTATTGAAGTGCTGATGTATGGAATAAGGGGGTATGTAGACAAAGTCCCCCTCTTTCCATTCAAACCTCTTGGGCTCTTCACTCCACACCCAGGTGTAGTCATCTTCGAGGTGAAAATCCACATCCCAGTGCAGATCGTATCCCCGGCCCTCCAGAACAAAGAACACCTCTTCTGATATGTGCCTGTGTTTTCCCGATCTGCTGCCCGGATCAAGGAACTGTATGTATATGTCAATTGCACACTCGGTGACATTGAGCCTTTCGTTTATCACATGCTTGATCTTCCCATCCGGCGATAACTCCCACGGCATGTCAGCAGCCTTTACTATCTTTTTCCGCCTCTCATATTCTTCACGGAAGGCCCTTGAGGCCTCAAGGGCATCCTCATAAAAGGTGCACTTTTTCTCTCCAATGTCAGCCACCCTGCTTTCTTCGTAAGGCATGTTCACCCTCCTTCCATTAATTCTCCGGTTGATAATCCTCATATCCAGGAGGAGCGTGGTCAGGCGGATAGGTTACCGTTTTCTGGAACATGAGATGGGAGAATATGAAGGCAGGTTTGGCCTTGATGATCACATAGCGGGCCGGCTTGTCTCCCACGGCAAAATGTTGATGGACGCAGGCATTTTCCAGGATATCATATCCCTTGCCATCCAGGATGTACATAACAGCGCTGTTCATGTGCCCGTGCTTTTGGCCTGTGCTCCCAGGAGGTATCACATCAATGTGCGTCTCTATCAACTGGGTGACGAATGCCTTCTGTGGGTTTATGATGTGCTTCCCGAACTTGGCAGGCCCCCCCTTAAAGGGGATCTCTTTGCTGCTGTACACCCTGGGTTGCTCCAGGAGGGTTTTGTAGATCTCGTTGTATTTGCCCGAGACCTCCCTGACAAAGACCCGTTTTTTTTGCCACCTTTCCCATTTTACATCTTTCTCTTCATCCATGACTGATACCTCCTTCATTTTACGCCATAGGATTTCTTGACGAGGGCAAGGACACCCGGGGGTAGATTCATGATTTCCCTCACCAGTTTCTCGGCCTCATCGCCGCTGATATACTCTATGGGTCTTTCAGACTTTCTTGCAATTTCCGCGAGTCCGGGGTCATGACAGGCCTTTTTGAAGGCATCCCTCAGTATCTTCAATCGATCTTTGGGTATTCCCGGAGGTCCGGCAAAGGGTCTCCCGAGCAGGTTGACCGTCAGGAGCAGGTTGACCACGGGTTTGAATTCGGGTTTCTTGACCACGTCCTGGATCAGTGGCACGTTTTCGTATCCTTTGGGTTGCTTTTTTGCCAAGAACAATACCGGGTGACCGTGACCCTCCTTGACAAACTGGTAAAGGCTCGCCCATGAAGCAAATTGACCGTCCACTTCCCCCCTCATCATGGCAAGTTCGCCCTCACCACCATGGTACCCGCCAACGGCCTTGACGTTCTTCATGCCCATCATCTCCACGAAGAGTGCTGCTGCCACGTGGGCGATGCTTCCAGCCCCGCCGGTGGCAAGCACTACCCTGTCCGCTTTCAAGACATCATCCAGGGTCTTGAACTTATTGGTCACGATAAAGCTGTAAAGCTCAGGAGTTGCAGAGCCCAGCCAGCTCATCTTGGTGACATCGAACTTGACCCCCTTCAGGCCTGCCACCTGGGTAAAGGGTATGGCCCTGTTAAAGATCCCGAAGGTAAGGCCATCGGGCTTGGAGTGGTAGATCTCGTTTGTCCCGATAATGTGTCCTGCGCCCGGAACATTCTTTACGATGATGGTGCTGCCTGGTAGGTACTTTTGCATGAAGCGTGCTATCAAGCGGCCATAGAAATCGTAGCCCCCACCGGGTTTGGTGGTAACTATGAGCTTGATGGTTTTACCCTGGTAAAAGGGCTTTGCCCTGGACGGGGTTGCCGCCAGGAAAAAGAAAAGGACAATGACTACCAAAAAGAATATTGCTCTGTTTCTCATGACAATTTCCTCCTCAAAGATTTGGTGTTAAAGGATTATCCTCGATCAACCGTTGATGAATGCCTGTAAACAGCCATGGGATTTCTCTTCCTAGTCCCAGGAAAGTCCCAGCAAACCACCATAAATGGGTATCTTCATGGCCACCCAAAAAATCAGGTAGATCGCAAGCCATATGCCGACCGTGTAAGCAGAGACAATCTTCCACTTTTCTCGACCAAAGGTTAACATGAACAGGGGCACGAAGGTGACTATGGCAACCCAGAAGCCGAAAAAGATTATCATGCCCAAGTAAACGAGAACCCACATGATCATCTTTATTTCGCTTTCCAGGGTATTGCCCCTCTTTTCCGGCTTTAAGGCCTTCTTCAGGGAATCCTTGTTGGAGTTCTTTTCGCCCCCCTCCTTAGGTGCATTGGCATGGATAGTTTCTTTGACCACGAGGTAGAGGGACAGCAAAATACCAATGATGACAATCAACTGGGGAAAGAGTCGTGCTTTCATGTCCCAGCCTGATGACAAATAAAGTCCGAGAGTGAAGATGGCCAGCAAAATAAAGGAATATATCATGGATCCTTTGATTTTCATGGGGTCTTCCTCATTTCTTGCCTTTTTCCCTGTAAGCATGATAGATCGAGTACCCCAAGGATAAGATTACCATTCCCAGCAAGATCATGACAATCGGCCTCTTAAGAAAGGCAAGTCCGTATACCCCCAGGGATTTATGAAGGTAATCTTCGGCCAGGGGTCCCAGGATAAAGCCCAGGATGAGTGGCGCGCGGGGATATTTCCACTTCTTCATGCCGTAGCCCAGGAGCCCGAAGAGGACCGCCAGGGCCACGTACTGCCAGTGGCCCCTGATCAGGAAGGCCCCGAGGGATGCCAGCACCAGGATCGGGGGGATCAGGAGACTTCCACGGAGAAATGCGAGCCTTCCTATGTAACCGCTCAGGGGGTAAAGGGT
>JAFDIC010000565.1 GCA_019308525.1 Deltaproteobacteria bacterium | reverse complement strand
GATCAGGGAGAAGGCCGTGGTTTCCCTTAGTTCTTCCAGTGCCATATCACCATGCTCCCTGATCGTCTCTATTATCTCCCTGTGTTCCTCCATGGCGTGTTTTTCGAGATCCTCAAGGATTTCTTTCCACAGGGCCTTTCTCCTCTCGAGGAGCTCGTCCCTGATCCTGCTAAGCTCCTCCTGATCCAGCGGCCTTCTGGTGGAGGAGTTCTTCTTGGCAGTCATGACAAATCACCTCCCACCCGGCGAGAGTCCCTTCATTGTCCTTGGGTGGTTTCTTCCAGGAGCGCCTTTATCTCGTCTCCCTCGACCTTTTCCTTTTCCAGCAGGAGCTTGGCCCCTTTGTCCAGGACCTCTCTCTTTGCCTTGAGAATGGCCAGGGCCCTTTGGTACTGCTCTTTCAGTATCTCCTGTACCTCGGTGTCGATCAACTGTGCGGTAGCCTCGCTGTATTCCCCCTTCCCTTCCACCGGGACATCAAGGAAAGGCGCCCTCTTTTCCCTGGCAAAGTATACCTGGCCGATCTTGCTGCTCATGCCATATTCCTTCACCATGCTCCTGGCAATATCAGTGGCCTTGGCGAGGTCATTGTGGGCACCGGTTGAGACATCGCCGAATACTATCTCTTCTGATGCCCTCCCCCCCAAGAGGGTTGCTATCTTGTTAAGGAGCTCGGTCTTGCTCATCAAATAGCGGTCCTCCGTCGGGACCTGCATCGTGTAACCAAGGGCCGCAATGCCCCTGGGGATGATCGATATCTTTTGAACGGGCTCCGTGCCGGGTAGCGAGAGGGCCACTATGGCATGGCCCAGTTCGTGATAGGCGACGATCTCCCGCTCCTTCTGGTTGATCAGGCGGTTTTTCTTTTCCAGGCCTGCCATCACCCGTTCTATCGCCTCCTCAAACTCGGGCATGCCCACCTTCTTTTTTCCCCTTCGTACTGCGAGGAGGGCCGCCTCGTTGACAAGGTTTGCCAAGTCCGCGCCGACCATGCCGGGGGTCATGTTGGCCAGTTTTTCCACGTCCAGGTTCTTGACCGTCTTAATACTCTTCAGATGCACTTTGAGTATCTCTTCCCTGCCTTTCTTGTCCGGCCTGTCGACAAGTATCTGGCGATCAAAGCGGCCGGGCCTCAATAGGGCCGGATCCAGGATCTCCGGCCTGTTGGTGGCCGCCATAAGGATTACGCCTATCTTTGGGTCAAAACCGTCCATCTCCACAAGGAGCTGGTTGAGGGTCTGTTCCCTTTCATCGTGTCCCCCAACTACCCCCCCTATACCCCTTGCCTTGCCCAGGGCATCGAGTTCGTCTATGAAGATGATACAGGGCGCTTCTTTCTTGGCCTGCTCAAATAGGTCCCTTACTCTTGCAGCGCCCAGACCCACGAACATCTCGACAAACTCCGAACCACTGAGGCTAAAAAAGGGAACACCGCTCTCCCCGGCGACGGCCTTAGCCAGCAAAGTCTTTCCGGTGCCAGGGGGGCCTACCAGCAAGATGCCCTTCGGCATCTTACCGCCCAATTCTGTAAACTTGGCAGGTTCCTTTAGGAACTCTATCACCTCTACCAGTTCCTGTTTGGCTTCATCAACACCGGCAACGTCCTGGAATGTGACGTTTAGCTCGTCCTGCCTGTAGATCCTGGCCTTCTTCTTGCCCAGGGACATAAACCCGGGCTGTTTGCCCGCAATTTTCTTGAACATCAGGTACCAGACTCCGAAGAAGAGGAACACGGGGAATACCCAGGAGAAGAGGTCGCGCAAAAAAGTGGATTCCATTCTCCCCTTAAAAGTGACGTTGTATTGTTCCAGGAGCCTCGATATCTCAGGGTCAACCCTCACGGTTTTGAAAAGGGCCCCATGCCCCGACGTGCTGCCGCCATCCATCAGCCTTCCCTGGATGATGTTTTCGCTTATGGCCACTTCGGTTATCTTCTGTTCTTTCAACAGCCTGAGAAACTCACTGTAGGGGATGGTTTTCACGGCCAGCACGGACGCCAGATAGTTCTGGAGGATCAGAACGACCCATACCCCCAGTAAGACATACCATATAGAGAACTTGTGTTGCTTTTCCACGACCCTTCCCTCCTTTTTTCCGCTCTCCCGCGGGAAAAATTCCCGTTAATTCAGTCTAATCACCCACAGCAGCCGTCACAATTTTGTTACTAAAAGTACGGAGTTAAGTAAAGGCATAAAATATAAAATTGAGTAAAGCGGTAATGTCCCTTTGGAGAAAGTCCCGGAAGCGTCCTTCAACTCAGAGAAAACTGCACTTTTCCCCTGACGGCCGCCGGTAATG
>JAFDIC010000073.1 GCA_019308525.1 Deltaproteobacteria bacterium | reverse complement strand
ACAGGTTCAACAGAAGCAATCCTATTCCCGGATCTCTTTGGCAGGTATTCCTTTCTCTTGAAATCCGATGACCCCCTCTTGATAAGGGGGACCGTCGAGATTGACGACAACCGGGCAAAGGTCTTGGCCCAGGATGTCTCAAGGCTGGAAGACGAGAAACAGAATTCCATATGGGCGATTGAGCTCGCCCTCCCAAGGGAGGCTGCCACCCGGAGAAACCTTGAACAACTACGGGACACCCTCATGAGGTTTCCGGGTGATTGCTTCGTAAAACTCAGGGTAGAGGCAGATGATGGCAAATGTTACATTATCGCCGCGCACAACAACCTCAGGGTCTTTCCTTGCAACGAATTGCTGGATGAGCTGGAGACAATCAGTGGAAGTAGGGTGATTTGCAGATATGGAGAAAAAAATAGGCACAATGGCGACCATAAGAACCGCCAGTTTTTACGCCGATCTGGATGAAGACATACTCAGAAACGGAAACACAGGGAAAAGAATCCGCATAAACCATACATGCCCTATTCCCCGTTTTCACCCAGCACTTTCTTGAGGTTCTTGATAATGGTCACAGGCACGGGTCCTGAGCGCGCGTAAAGCTTCAAGAGATCGTGAGAGACCTTGATCTCTTCTTCCACCTTGTCCCAACCGATTCCCTTTTCCTCTACCTTTTTCATGAGTTCTATGAGCTCTTCTGATTCCATTCATCATCCCCTTGTGAACCATTTGTGAACCAAGCCTGTTGTCGAGAGGGCAACTGTCCTACTTCTTTTTTTCCGGACGCAAGTCAGGAGGGTAAATGAACTTGGGGTCTATCTCGTACGTCCATGGAAGCCCCCACCACTGCCATCCATAGTGGCGTCTATGTTCAAAGCCGTAAATCTTGTACCTTTTCGCAAGCTGTCTATAAAACTTGTGCAGATTTTGATCCTTGAAAGTGGGGAAAGGAGGACCTTCAAACCCATCCACCACGTCAAAGACCTTCTTGAAGCCCGCCTTGGCAAGCTCCTTAGCAGCCATTGCGCTTCTTGTTCCGTCACGGCCGATGATAAGGAGGTTGTCGGTCTTCTTGAAGGCCTTGCTCACCTCCGTTACAAAACTCTTGTTCTTTTCCGTATGGTCATAACTATATGTGTCATCCTTCTTGGTTAATTTCGTGGTGAAAAACATGTACGGGAAGAGATAGGCCATGTCCGGGTGACCTACGAATTGGTATTCCGCCCTGGTCCTCACGTCTATCAAATAGGTATCTGGAACCGTGTTCAGCATGTCGTAAGCCTCAATACTCAGGATTTTCTTGACCCCTTGGGCTTGTACATCGCCGACTTGCTGGTAAAGGCCTGTAAAGATGGTTGACATAAGAAAAAACACAGCAAGAATACTTTTTCTCATCATAGCCATATCCCCTGTTTTTGTAAGCGTGCGGGATCATACACCTCTTTTCGTCGTCTCAGAAACTTCAACATACCTCCCTTTCCGACTTGAATCCGCAGGATGGAAGAACAGCTAAAGCAACATCCCTCTGCCCTAAAGATGCCGCCATGGAATCATCTTTGCAAGCGGTCCTGAATGTTATTTCAACGTCCCGATTTTGACTTAATATGACTTTATCAATAATCTAAGATACTTTTGTTTGTCAATGGAAAAATTTCCAGACCTGTTCACCCCTTGTCTCGCCCGAAGCGACAAATCCTGCAAGGCTGGCCATGCCTATTGACCCCTCATCTTTGAAAAATCTTCCTTGGATGCAGGTTGACAGCTATTCTCTCCTGGTCTACTATAATCCGTCTTTCAGGATCTGCCTTATCAAAAAGGAACGTGGAGACCCGGGGAAGGAGTATTCGCTTTCATGGACCATGACAAAAACATGGATCAACAGAGTGAAAAGAAGACCCTCGGACTGTCCAGGATCATGGTCCTCCTGAAGGGCGGAGGAGAAATGGGCACGGGCGTGGCATGGAGACTGAAACAATGTGGGTTCAGTGTTTTGATCACTGAAATTGAAAGGCCAATAGCGGTTAGGAGAAAGGTCTCCTTTTGTGAAGCAGTCTACGAAGGTCATATGTCGGTTGAGGGGGTCGAGGCGGTGCTTGCGCAGGATGCACGGGAGGCCCATGCGGTGATGGAGGCCGGGAAAATTCCCCTTCTGGCGGACCCCCGGTGCCAGGTCCTCAAGGACATAAGCCCTGATGTACTCGTGGATGCCATCGTTGCCAAGAGAAACACGGGCACCACCATTTTCGACGCACCCCTTGTTATCGCCCTTGGGCCGGGCTTTGAGGCCGGAAAAGACGCCCATTATGTGGTGGAGACCAACCGGGGACACAACCTTGGCAGACTCCTTACCTCAGGCTGCACGGAAGCAAATACCGGCATCCCGGGCGCGATAGGGGGGATTACAAAGGACAGGGTGCTGCGTTCACCGACGAGCGGAACCTTTGCCAACGACTTTGAGATTGGAGACACGGTAAGTGCAGGTGATGTTATTGGAACGGTCGGAGGTGTCCCGGTCATAGGAAAGATCGACGGTGTCCTCAGGGGATTGATTCGTCCAGGTATCGAAGTGACCGAGGGATTGAAGATAGGAGACATTGATCCTAGAGGTATCAAGGAATACTGTTTCACCATTTCCGAAAAGGCCAGAGCAATAGGCGGGGCGGTACTGGAGGGCATCCTGAGGAGATACGGAAAATAAGCTGCCCCGCGGCAAGCTGCGGAGTATCAAGAATCCAGAAGCCAGAATCCAGGAGCCAGAATAGAACAACCATACAAGCGGGTTCACATTAGCCCTGCTCTTCTCGTATGAAACTTCAAGGAGAAAGTTTCATTTTCGTTCAATCCGGGCTTTTTGCCCGGCGGCCTCGCTGGATTGTGACTCCTGGCTCCTGGATACCTTAAAGTCCATGACACATCCAGGGGCATTATACATGACTATGGGCAGCAAGCTGCGCGGAATTGGACCCAAAGAGGGATTAACCTTGATGGCTTCGTAAAAAGTCGAAATTGGGATGGCAAAGTAGAAAGCTTTAAGTGGTATTCAAGTTGAGCTTGCGAAATCCCGCCTGCGGGAGCGCGCGAATCTCGTGCGATCACCGCTAAACAGCACCGGTATCTGCGAGAGGCGTACTTAGTGTACGCTGCAATCACAACGAGATGAAGCGCAACGCAGATCGCTAGATGCCGCCCCAGCGGGGAATTGGACTTTTTACGAAGCCATCAAGATTTGGGAGGTGAACCATGACACATCAAGACGAAGGGCACTATGCAAAGAAACACCCGGCAGACAGGCAGGTCAACCCCAAGATTGCAAATGCGGTCAAGGAAAAGGCGGTCGAAGGCATCATGCCCTGCGCAACCGCCTTTACCATCGTAAAGGAACTGGGGGTGGAGCCGGAAGAGGTAGGATTTACCCTGGATTGCCTGGAAATCAAGATCGTAAAATGTCAACTGGGCCTTTACGGATACCAGCCAAGTAGAAAGATCGTACAACCGGCTGACAAGGTGGACCCTGATCTGGAGAAGGCCATAAGAGGCTCTCTTGAAAACGACAGGCTCTCTTGCGCCAAGGCATGGGAGGTAGCAGAAAGGTTCAGTATCCCGAAAATGGGGATTTCATCGGCGTGTGAGGCCTTAAGAATCAAGATATCTCCGTGCCAGTTGGGCGCCTTTTGAGGGGATGGTTCTACCTTCTCCTGTGCCTGTGATTTGAGTCTGTCCGGGGTAAAGGCATACGCTGTCCCATGGAGTGAAACGAGGTTATCCGTATGCCCACTGAGAGGCAAAGACTGTCTGCACTTCTCTTGAAAGGCTCATTCACCTTGCAAGAGATATCCCGGGAAATGGGCCTCTCGACAAAAGACGTTTTGCTGCACATGGGCCATGTGCGGAAAAGCGTCCGTCCGCCAAGGCAATTTGTGCTTGAGCCTGCCAGTTGCCTCAGTTGCGGGTAT
This sequence comes from Deltaproteobacteria bacterium, assembly GCA_019308525.1. The sequence continues at coordinate 8,078 of JAFDIC010000073.1, read as the reverse complement.
GTCTTTAGGGACAGGAGCAGGCTCAATCCTCCGGGCAGGTGCCCGAAGTGTAAGAGTACCCACATAAGAGATCCCAGATACGGAATCCGATAGAACTTCCTGTTCAAGCCGAAGGGTTGTGCCACGATGAATATCCTCTTTGAATCCGCTTCCATCAAGAACTTGGAAATCAAAAATCGTTTTGTCAGGTCCGCGACGGCAGACCACGCTTCAGATGAAAAGGGCCATATTACTGATACGCAGATAGAAATATACAAGGCCCTTGGGGACGGAGAGATCGGCCTGATCATCACAGGAATAACCTTTGTTCATGTTTCCGGTAGGATCTCTCCTCACCAGGTCTCAATTGCAAGGGATGATTGCATCCCGGGGCTTAAGAAATTGACTAAAGCGGTCCATGAAAGGGGTGCCAAGATCGCGGTCCAGCTTTTTCACGCGGGCAGAGACGCCCTGAGATCATTTGAAGATAGGGGCTTCGAGCCCCTTGCACCTTCCTTTGTCCCCGGTGATCCCTGCTTCCCTTACAAAGGGAAATACCGTGCCATGACTGAAGACGAGATCTGGGAAATTGTCACTGCCTTTGGGGATGCTGCAAGAAGGGCACGGGAAGCGGGATTCGATGCAGTCCAGGTCCACGGGGCCCATGCCTACCTATTCAGCCAATTCCTAAGTCCCTTTACGAACCTCCGGCAAGATCAATGGGGAGGTGATGCCCTTGAAGACCGGCTCCGTTTTCACAAGGAGGTATACAGAGACATTCGAGGAAAGGTCGGCGATGACTATCCCGTGCTCATCAAGCTCGGAGTTCAGGACGGCTTTCCCGGGGGGCTCACATTCCAAGAAGGAAAACGGGCGGCAAGAGAACTTGCCGAGTTGGGATTTGATGCCCTTGAGATAAGCCATGGCCTGAGGGGTAAAGGATACGGGGCCACTGAGTTCCAGGTCAACATAGACACCATTGCCAAGGAAGCGTATTTCAGGGATTGGACCAGGCAAATCAAGAAAGAGGTCACAGTCCCCGTGATGATGGTGGGCGGCATAAGAAGTTATGAAGTGGCCGAGGATATCATCACCAAGGGAGATGCAGATCTCATCTCCATGAGCCGTCCCCTCGTACGAGAGCCAAACCTGATAAGGGATTGGATGCAGGGAGACCGCCATAGGGCCACCTGTATCTCCTGTAACGGTTGCCTTGAGGAGATAAGAAATAACAGACCCCTGCGTTGCACGCAAAAAGACAGCTAGGATCCGCTGGGCATTTCCCCTTGGTGCGGCCCGATTCCCAAGGCTTGATTGCTCGGGCTGTTTCCCAATCGACAGGCTGTTGCCCAAAATCATTTCATTGGTTTTGTCTCTGGGGACTCGATTCCCTTGCAGGTTTCTCTTTCTTAACACCACACACTGTAAAATAAAGATTCAAGCAATAGATCAGAAATGGGAGAAAAAACTTGACAGTCCTCGACTTCCGTGCTATTTTCTTTTCAATTTTACATATTACATGTGATATGTAAGACATTTTTTCTAAATTTATAAGATAACACATAGTTATCCCGAAAAAACCATCTAGAACTCCTTATTGATGTGGATGTTTTGAAATGGTCAGCTTGGTACACCTGCCTCCCCTCCAGGAAAAACTGTACAGAGAGATTCAGAGGGCCCTCCTGGATCTGGAGATAAGACCCGGAGAAAGAATCAAGATTGAGGAGCTGGCGCAGAAATTGGGCGTGAGCAGGACTCCTGTTCGAGAAGTATTTCAGCGGCTGAAGAGTGAAGGGCTGGTCCGCCTGGTCCCGAGAGTGGGGCCGATCGCGTCTGAAATGAGTGAAAAGGAGGTCCATGATCTTTTCGCGGTTCGCATGAGTCTCGAATCCCTGGCAGTAAAACAGGCAATGGAAAAAACCAACGACAGGAGCCTGAAAAGGTTACAGCATATTTTGGATCTCACAAAGAAGGAGGTTGCGAGTGGTGACGCGAGAAAGGTGAGAGCCTTAAATGTGAAGTTTCATAAGTCCCTTTATGAGAGATGCGGTAACCCCGTGCTGATAGGGTACCTTGATGATATTTTCGTCAAACTTCAGAGGTATCTCAATCTGCTTCCGGAGGAAGACGCCATCCGCCTTTCTGCCACAAGGCATCATGAACACATCGTTATGTGTCTTCAAATGAAAGATGAAAGGAGAATTCAAGAAGCAGTGATGGAACACCTGGAATTCTCTGAGACTCATCTCATGGAACTCCTTAAGAATAAGTATTCCGACTGGTTGAAATCCGCGAATTGATAAACAAGGTCAAATGACCCCGGAGGGAAAAATGAAAAAGAAGAATTTGATCATCCTAACTTTTGATGAGTTGAGAGCAGACCATGTAGGATGCTACGGGTACGAAAGAATAAAGACCGAGAACTTTGATTGGATGGCCGAAAACGGTGTCCTGTTTGAAGACTGCGTTTCTGCCTCCAACCTTACACCCATTTGCCATGCTGCCCTCCTGACCGGTCTAAATCCCCCTCACAATGGTATTAGAGACCCCTATAGCTATCTCGAAGCCAGGACCATTGCAGAAATCTTGAAAGAAGAAGGATATAGAACAGCGGGGTTTGTCGGTTCAGGGATCTTGGGATCTAGACATGGATTTGCCAGGGGATTTGACACCTTCTATGAACCGACAAAAGAAGAGGCCGCTGAAATCCTGAGCTGGGCTAATGATCCCGAGCACAAAGACATTGGATTTCCTTTGGGCGGGTGGTGGATTGAACAAATGTGCGACTGGATTGAAAAAAACCATGATTCAAACTTCTTTGTCTTTGCACATTTCTATCACACTCATGAAGGAATGGGAGAATCTCTCATTGATAAAGGCCTTATCAAAGAGGGGAGGTTGAGCGATTTTGATTATCTCGACGCCAAGATAGAGCTGGCCGATGAGAAGGTTGTCGGCACCGTGTTAGGACTCTTGAAACACTTTGACCACATGGATGATACCATAATAGTCTTGACCGCGGACCACGGGACAAACCTTGGTGAGCACGGTGCAGATCCAATCCCGTGGCGATCAGATCAATTGTATCCGCAACACAGGTCTCTATATCACCATGATATCAGGGTGCTGCTCATTATCAAGGGACTGGATGCTTATGCCGGTACCAAGGTCAAAGGCATTGTCAGGCACATTGACCTGCTGCCTACTATCCTCAAACACATGGGGATCGAACACAAGGGACAATACGACGGGATTGATCTTACCCGGTTCATAGAATCCGGCGAAGCAAAAGGGCTTGTCGCCTATTCCGAGGCCCTGTATGACGCGAGACCACCCGGTGCTGTCCAGGCCCTTTATTCTGAAGATTATAAGTTCATCAGAAACCTGACAAAGGGCATTGAAGAGTTCTTTCGACTGAAGACCGACCCTGGAGAAACCATCAACATGATCCAAGATGTTACTGATGATGAGCGGAAGATGTTAATCGCCTGGAGACGAGAGATGAATAAGCTTCTAATGGCCGGGGGGAGCAGAAAGAAGTTCTCAAAGGACGTAGAGCGGGAAATTGAGGGGCGATTAAGAATGATGGGGTATATCGAGTAACATCGACCCCTCAAGGCCTTGCGGGCCTAGGGAGGTAAACGTTGAAAAACGTCGTTTTGTTGACCATTGATACACTTCGGAGAGATGCATTGGGTTGTTACGGAGTAAAAACAGGGCTCACTCCTTTTATCGATTCTTTAAAAGACAAATGTATCCTATTTACCAACGCCCACTCCACGGGACCTTACACCCAGGCATCCTTCCCGGCCATACTCACCTCTTCCTACTATCTCGAATATCCCAGGCAAAAGATCCTCTCCCACAAGAGGGTCTTGATATCTGAAGTATTGACGGCCTCCGGGATCACGACCGCTGGCTTTCATTCCAACCCCTACTTGAGTGATTATTTCGGCTGGAACAGGGGGTGGGATCATTTCTATGATTCCCTGGAAGATGATGTGGATGAGGTTACACCCTATGTCAAGGCAAGAGAAATAAACAATAAGGTGTCTGATTGGCTTTCTTCCCACAAAGGGGAAATCAGAGATGAGCGGTTCTTCCTCTGGGTACATTACATGGACGTCCATGAACCATACGTACCGGAAAAAAGCTACCTTGATAAGATCGACGAGTCATTAGACTTAAATAGATATGAGATGGTGAGACTGTTCAAGGAAGTTTTACTCAAGCGAGACGTGAGGGATGAAGCAGCGATAACAACCCTGAAGAAACTCTACTGGGCCCATGTTCGAGAAATTGATGACGCAGTTCGACACCTATTCGGGATTTTTGAAGATCAAGGGATCTTGGCAAACTCGGTGATAATCTTGGTCTCTGATCACGGGGAGGAATTCGGTGAACACGGCGGACTGTCCCACGATGGGAAGATGTATTCCGAGCTAATCAATGTCCCCCTCATGATCTATGACCCCTCAAGAGAGAAGGGCCTGGTAAGTGACAAAATAGTTTCGACCATCGATATCCCCCCTACCATTGTACACCTATTTGACCTTGACACAGTTGAAAAGTATGAAGGGCATTCCCTGCTTCCCCTGGAGGAATATCCTTCAAAAGGGGCCTTTGGAGAATCGCTTGACAAACACGGTACCCTTGAAAAAGGCAGTGAGAATGAAGTCCATTACTACCGTGAAGGAGATCTTAAGATAATCTACAATGATCGGGATGATTCATGGGAGCTTTATGATCTGAAAGCCGATCCCAGGGAACAGAACAACATTATCAACGAAAATCCTTTGAGCATGGAGTTCAAGAAGAAGATTACTCCCAGAGTGAAAAGGGCTTTCAAATCGTGAATCCATGGGAACAGGCAGAAGGAAGACACGGGAGGTCTGGAGTTGATTCTTAGTAGAACAGTAAGTGAAAAGAGGAAGAGACAATGTGAAAAACTGGTTGAAATATCAAAGGCAATCGTCAATGAAGCCCTTGATCGTTTCAAACATGAAGAGCTGGGGATTACCTGGACCGGCGGGAAAGACAGTGGCCTCACGTTATGGATCATTCGGCAGGTGTGCCTAGAAAGAGGTATCGCTATTCCAAAGACATTGTGCATCGGGGAAGGGGATGAGTTTGAAGAAATAGAAGGTTTTATTGACGAGGTAAGATCTGATTGGGGTGTCCCCCTTGAGATATGCAGAAACGAGGACGTGTTAAAGGCAGCAAACTACAGGTTGAACACAATTGTCCGCGTGAAAGATCTCAACGATAGGAACCGTGCGGAACTCCGACGCATCGGGTTTGACGGGGAAGAGTTCCCTTTTGAGGCTGAATCTTATGCAGGAAACCATCTTATGAAAACGGTCGTCTTTCATGAGTTTTTGGAAAGACACGCCATAAAAGCGATATTTCAAGGTTTGCGCTGGGACGAACATCCTGCAAGATTCAATGATAAGTACTTCGAACACGTGGAGGGATCCGAACTCGTTCCAGGCCATACAAGGATCAGGCCGATACTCCATTTTACAGAAAAAGATCTTTGGGACACTTACGCTGCGTTTCAGATCCCCTTTTGCCCCCTTTATGGGCGAGGCTATCGTTCCCTGGGTGCGAAAACAACCACTGCAAAGAGTTCCAACATTCCGGCATGGGAACAGGATCTTGAAAACACGGAAGAGAGGACCGGCAGGCGCCAGGATAAGGAGAGGGCCATGGATAGGCTCCGTAAATTGGGTTACATGTAGCTGGAGAGTGAGGCCTGGAGATTGGAGGCCCCGACAAGTTCCTTATGGCTCGGCGCTTTCTACCACTTGCCATCATCCTGTTCTCCTCCTTTTTGGGGTTCGGTTTCTAATGCCAAAAACCCTGGTGCACCCATTTGATAGTACCCTTGTGTCTGGGACTGATGTCTGTTCTTACTACCTCAGCCATTCTCTACAATCTTTCTCAAAATCTTGCCTGCCCGATACGGGTTGAAGATCCCGCAGGCACAACCCCGGGAGAGTCTATCGGCCGCCTCTTCAAAGGTTAAATGCCCGCCCTTGATCTGCTCCACCATATGACACACCAGATGTGGGAACACCAGCGAATGACCGCACATGGTCGATATTTCAAGAATGTTCTCATCGGGCAGCAGGTCGGTCTTGCCATGGATACCAAGCGAATGTTCAACCGTGTGGGGTTTCAGACCAATCTCGCTCCAGACTCTTTTCACATCTTCGTAGATGCCGGATAGCACTACAGATAACCCAAAATTTCCCTCTTTTATGTCCCGGAGGCAGGCCTTGAGTTTGTCCCGGTCTTTGAAAACGGCATGCACGAGTTTATTCTCGGAGTTCTGCAAGTCCTCAAAAGTCGCTGTGTGGCTGTTTCCGGCGGTAACATTACCGAAGTTTACAACTTCGGATCCGTGCTTCTTGATTATGTCCCAAATCTTCTTGAATTTCTCCTGGGCCCCTTCCTCATTTATGCCTTTGGAATACAGAATGAGCATTACATAATCCTCCCGAAGGCCTTCCTTGTCTCCTCTTCTGTGCAATGTATGTGTCATCTCAACACTCCTTTTTCAGCGGTCTTCCGAGGCCGACGTTGGTCTTGGTGTTGACCCGAGGCCTAAAACCCGCCTCCATGGCAATGGGAACCGTCGGAATGTCCCCGCCCGGACCAACCCTGCTTGTCAGGCATAGGGAGAAAACCGTGTCGATCTTCGTGGCGGCCTCTTTGATCGCCTCCAGAGCATCTTTCAGGCGACTGTTCTCGATTGAAAACTCGATGATTGCAGAGAGGACCTTTTCATTGATGACCTCCTCTTTGAGCCGCCCTTTCTTTGGATCCGCCATCAGCGCGGTCGTGGGGTTCTCGGGTTCAAACTCGACACCAACTTTCGCCAGTGCCATAGCCACGGTCTGTAGGTCTCTGAGGGAAGTACCGACTCCTGGCCGACCCATTTCCACCCCGACCCCCGCAATGCCTGACGGGAAGCGGCAGGTAACATCGTTGGTCTTCATCTCTTCAGTGCCCCGACCTTCCAGGTCCGTTGTAGGGTGTTTTGTCTGCGGATCGCTGAAAAAGGCCCTGACAGATCGCGGCCATTCAAGCTGGGGCATATAGATCGCGTCCGCAGGGCATACTTCTGAGCGGAGGCATGCCCCGCACTCCACACACTCCTCCTGATCCACCTCGCTCACGTCTTCACCCTCAATCGTGAGGATGGCCTGCACAGGACAGTAAGGGTGACATTCCTCGCAACCGATACATTTTTCTTTGTCAATGAGCATACAAAGCCACCTCGAAAAATATTTATTGTCCCTTGAATCTATTCGAGAAAGCCTATCCTTTTATCAAACTCCTGACCGGAGATCAATGACCAATACTCACCCAAAATCCGCGATTGGTTTTGTGTGGACTGCTGGTTTGGTGGCTGATGGCAACGGAGAAATTTTCTCCCGGAGCTTTGTACCTCTCAGCGGGGGCTATTTGGGCTGCGGTGTAACCAACATTGACAACGAATGGCGTTCATCGCCAACTCAGGGCATACCTCTCCCCCTCATGGCCACACTTGTCTCAAGGCAACGAACAGTAATGTCAGCTCTGCGCAAACTCCCAGCTCCTCAAACGCACCCGTGCAAACAATCTTTGCAGACCACGGCTAACCTTCAAATACACATATCGACCATGGTACACAATCTTGCCCGCCGTCCCATAAAGCTTCCAGCGCAGTGTCTGTACCTGATGACGATGCCACGATCCATCCAGCGCCCTCAGTGTAAACGACCGCCCTACATTGTATGCCAATATGCCAATGCGAAAAAATACCGCATTGGATCCAAACTCCCCACAGGGCATCCTCTCCATCCCAAAACCAATCTTCAACTCCTTGATCCGATTCTCACTGCATTCTCCTCGCTGGTTGTACCATCTGACTACCTCCGCCGCCGATTCCTCCCGATTGGTAGCTATCACCGTGTACTTCTCAGATGCCTCTTCCTCACCAAACAGCCTCCCTTGATAGGGCCTGCGGATCACAACCAAACGAAAAGCCTCATCCGTCCGATTCATACAGTGCACCGTCTCGGCTATGTATCCGTTCTGGTAAGGCTTCC
>JAFDIC010000564.1 GCA_019308525.1 Deltaproteobacteria bacterium | reverse complement strand
TAAGAGATGCGACCACGGTCTCCTTGTGGGCGGTTGGGTACCTTGACAAGGTGTCATACCTGATAGTGTATTTTTGGATGCGCGTGGACTCGCCCTTTCTCAGGGTTATCTGTTTATCCGCGTTGAAGGCATTCCCGCCCAGGGCTACAAAGGCCAGGACCATGCCGAAATGAATTATGTAGCCGCCATAGCGCCTCTTGTTTCTTGACATCAAATTCCAAAATGCCAGGGGAATGTTTTCACCGGATATGTATCGCCTGGCCTTCACCCCGTTGAAAAATTCCAGGAACAGGGAAGCTGTCACGAATACACACAGGGAAAAGGCAATCAGGGAATAGGTAGAACGTATCCCCAGGAGTAAAAAGGCAACTGCCCCTGTCAGGGCAAGGGCGAAAGGATAGACTATTCTGCCAAGGAACTTGGTAAAAGTAGATCTTTGCCATGCGACAAGGGGGCAGAGCCCGGTGAGAAAAAGCAACCCCAGCCCGATTGGGGTTATCACTGTGTTGAAAAAAGGTGGCCCGACGGTGATTTTGAGCCCTCTGACGGCCTCTGAAATGATCGGAAATACTGTTCCCCAGAAAACCGTGAAGGCTATACCCACCAAAAGCAGGTTGTCATAAAGGAAGGCGCTTTCCCTGGATAGAAGGGAGTCCAGTTGGTTTTTGCTCTTTAGATCGGCCAGCCTGTAAATCAACAGGGCAAGGCTCATGGATAGAACAACGACCAAGAAGCCAAGGAATATCCATCCAAGTGATGATTCTCCAAAAGAGTGGACCGATGATATGATCCCGCTCCTGGTGATAAAGGTGCCGAAGAGCGTGAGAAGGAAGGTCAGCAAGATTAAGACGATGTTCCATACCTTAAGCATTCCCCTTTTTTCCTGGATCATCACAGAGTGAAGGTAGGCGGTTCCGACAAGTCAAGGCATGAAGGAGGCGTTTTCCACGGGATCCCAGGCCCAGTATCCCCCCCATCCCAGTTCCACGTAAGCCCATTCCATTCCGAAAAGATTCCCCACGGTCAAAAAGAACCAGGAAAAGATGGTCCATTTTCTCGTGGTCCGTATCCACGTATCACCAAGCCGGCCTGTGATGAGAGCTGCAATGGAGAAGGCAAAGGGTATGCTGAAACCGACATAACCCAAAAACAGGGTGGGGGGGTGAAAAATCATACCAGGGTTCTGGAGCATGGGATTCAGCCCCTTACCGTCAACAGGCATGTAACTGAGCAATTCGAAGGGATTTGTGATGAACACAAGGAGGTATGCAAAGAAAAAGGTGATCGACATCAAGACCCAGAGAACGTAAGGCATCAACTCCCGGTTCTTGTTGCGATTCTGAAGGATTGCCATGGAAGTGAAAATGGACAGGACCCAGGCCCAGAAAAGAAGAGCCCCCTTCTGGCCGGCGTAAAAGGCCGTTATGGTGTAAGCAAGGGAAAGGCTTCGGTTTGTGTAGCTATATACATATTCGACCTGAAAATCCCTGGTAATCAAAGCGTATAGCAAGCTGAGAGAGGAAATGGTCAGCAGGCCTGTAGCTGCCTAGGCCCCGTTCCTGGAACTGACAACAAGCTCCGGCCTCCCAGTTCTGGCGCCGAGAACGGCTGTAAAGGCCGAATAGGCAGACAAGAAAAGGGCGATGAACAAAAGAGTAGGGTCCTATTTCATTCATATTAGCCTCGTCCTCCGAAGTGCGTCCATGCCTTCAGCCGATCCCGTTTCGCTGTTCTCGGAGTCCTTCCACCAGGAGGGTTAAGCCACGGATTCCTTTGATTTTCACCTCGTGGCCCTTGGGCAGACTTCCGCTTGTACTCACGGCATCCCAGATCTCGCTGGCGCACAATACCTTACCCTCGGGATCAACATCTTCCAGCACCAGCCCCTTTTTCCCCATCATGGCTTCCTTACCCGTAAGCACTTGCCTGCGCATAGCCTGGAAGATCTTGAAGTAGAGAAGGAAGGTCAACCCCAGGATAAACAGATACAAGGGCAGCGCGGTAGAAAGGGGAAAAAGCCAAAATATGGGTAAGGAGAAAACGGGTAGAAAAAGAATCAAATGGCACATTCTATTTTTCCATTCCTTTATGCTAGCTCGACAAATATGGCGAATGCAAGTTTCCCCTGGTGAGGCCCGAGATCCAACCGGGGAGTTTATCCTGCCAGAGGTTCTTTGCCTGTGAAATGGCCGTATCTCCTGTTTACCATCTGAAGGACCTCCTTGCGGGAAAACTTGCCTCTGTTAACCAGGTCACTGATATAGGCATAGGTATCCTTGGCAGTGGGACAATCACAGGTGGC
>JAFDIC010000072.1 GCA_019308525.1 Deltaproteobacteria bacterium | reverse complement strand
CCGGTTGTCGTCAATCTCGACGGTCCCCCTTATCAAGAGGGGGTCATCGGATTTCAAGAGAAAGGAATACCTGCCAAAGAGATCCGGGAATAGGATTGCTTCTGTTGAACCTGTCGGATCCTCTAGCGTGAGGGTCGCCATCTTGTCTCCCCTTTTTGTCCTCTTCACCTTGACATTCTCCACAACCCCGGCCAAGGTGACCGTGGACTTGTCCTTGAGATTCGGCAAATCTATTATGTTGCAAGTGGTAAAACGTCTCAGGTCATCTCTGTATCGGTCCAGAGGGTGGCCGGTGATATAGAATCCCAGGGCCTCCTTTTCTCTCCGGAGTTTCTCCCTTTCATCCCATTCCTCCAACTCAGGCGTCTCCACCAGGCCATAGGTCCCGGAGTCATTGACTTGAAGGCCCGCAAACATGTTCAACTGATTTGGATCCCGGGTTCCGCCGCAGATCTTGATTACCTCGTCGAGGGATGCGAAGAGCCTGGACCTCTGCATACCGGTGAAGTCAAATGCGCCGCACTGAATAAAGCCCTCCAATGCCCTACGATTTACCTTTGAACTGTCCACTCTCCGGCAAAGGTCCATGAGGTCTTTGAAGGGGCCGCCCCTGTTTCTCTCCTCGATCATTGCTTCAACCGCTTTCAGGCCCACATTCTTGACTGCTGCAAGACCGAATCGAATCCCATCTTTTACTACTGCAAAATCCGGCTGGCTTTCATTGATGTCCGGAGGCAATATCTTGATGCCCATTTCCCTGCACTCGGCGATGTTCTTTATGGTCTTGTCCTGATTGCCCATGTCCTGGGTGAGAAGAGCTGCCATGAATTGGACTGGGAAGTGGGCCTTCAAATAGGCGGTTTGATAGGCGATCAATGCGTAGGCGGCAGAGTGGGACTTATTGAAGCCATACCCCCCAAATTTCTCCATGAGCGTAAAAAGTTGCTCGGCCTTGTTTCTGTCGATGCCGTTGTCCGTTGCCCCCTTGCAAAAACGCTCCCTGTGATTCTCCATTACTTCGGGTTTCTTTTTCCCGATGGCCTTTCTGAGTTCGTCAGCTTCAGCCAGGGAATAGTTTGCAAGGAGTTGGGCTATCTTCATGACCTGTTCCTGGTATAGAATCACTCCATAGGTCTCTTTCAGTATGGGCTCTAGCTGAGGGAGCATGTATTTGATTTTCGCCTTTCCGTGCTTGCCGGCGATAAACTCATCTACCATGTTGCTGCCAAGGGGCCCCGGCCTGTAAAGGGCAACCAGGGCGATCAGGTCTTCAAAGACCTCGGGTTTGAGTCTTCTCAGCAGGTCTTTCATCCCGGAACTTTCCAGTTGGAATACTCCCGTGGTCCTGCCCTCGGCACATAATCGAAAGGTGTCCTCATCATCCAGGGGAATATTGTCGATATCGATTCTGTTTCCAGTCGTCTTCTGGATGAGCGTCAATGCATGCTTGATGACGGTAAGGGTCTTCAGGCCAAGGAAGTCGAATTTGATCAAACCCAGTCTTTCGATCTGGTCCATAGTGAACTGTGTCATAACCTCTTCATTGGCCCCTTTGAAGAGAGGTAGATACTCTACGAGGGGTTTGTCAGAGATAACCACCCCCGAGGCATGGGTGGAGGCATGTCTTGCAAGACCCTCCAGGGCCCTGGCAATGCTTAAGAGTTTTCTGACATGGGATTCACCTTCCTCCATTCTCTTCAGCTCCGGTTCGTCCTCAATAGCCCTCTCAAGACTTACATTAGGTCCTTCGGGGACCAGCTTGGCGATCCTATCCACTTCTGCGTAAGGGATGTTCAGAACGCGGCCCACATCCCTGATGACCCCCCTCGCCTTCATGGTGCCGAAGGTGATGATCTGCCCCACATTTTCTCTGCCGTATTTCTCAGCCACGTAACGGATCACCTCGTCCCTGCCGTTCATGCAGAAATCTATGTCTATATCAGGCATGCTTATCCTCTGAGGATTCAAGAAGCGTTCGAACAAAAGGCCGTACCTTATGGGGTCGATATTGGTGATGTTCAGGGAATAGGCGACAAGGGACCCGGCTGCCGAGCCCCGGCCGGGTCCCACGGGAATATTTGAGCGCCGCGCATAATCGATGAAGTCCGCAACGATCAAAAAGTAACCGGAAAAACCCATTTTCTTTATCGTGTCCAACTCAAACCGTAGCCTTTCCCGGTACTCATTCTCAAGCTCCCCGGAGAGGTCACCCTCTTTCAATCTTTTTTGCTCCAGCCTTTTTTGCAGCCCCCTGTGGGCCGCCTTATCCAGCATCTCTTCCAGGCTGGCACCTTCTGGCCCGTGAAAGACGGGGTACTTATAGTTTCCAAACTCCATGTCATACTGGCAGCGTCGGGCAATATCTACCGTATTATCGAGGGCTTCAAGGTAGTCTGGGAGGGCCTTCTCCATTTCTGGGCGGGACTTGAAATAGAATTCGTCTGTGGAAAATCTCATGCGCTTGGGATCGTCAATGGTCTTACCGGTTTGTATGCAAAGAAGGGCATCGTGGGCCTCTGAATGACCCTTTTCCAGGTAGTGGCAATCATTTGTGGCAACAAGGGGAATGGAGAGTTCTGAAGCTATTTCCTTCAACGCCCCGTTGACTTGGATCTGTTCTGGGAGGTTATTGGCCTGCACCTCGAGGTAAAATCTCTCCCCATCAAAGATGGAGGCCATTTGCCTGGCAACTTCTCTTGCCTCCTCCAGCCTTCCCCTGTTGATCAGATAGGGTACCTTTCCCTTCAGGCACGCAGAAAGGGCGATGAGGCCCCTGTTGAATTCCCTGAGCAATTCCATGTCAACGCGGGGGTGGTAATAGAAACCCTCTAGATGTCCAAGGGTCACGAGACGGCTGAGGTTCCTGTATCCCTCGTGATTCATAACAAGCAAGATCAGGTGATAGGCGTTGGGACTCCCATCAGGGGCAGAGGAACGATCCTTACGGTTGCCGGGGGCGACATAGACTTCGCAGCCGATCACAGGGTGTATGTCGGCAGCGCGGGCCCGATGAAAAAACTGAACCGCACCAAAGATATTCCCGTGGTCTGTGATTGCGACGGTGTCCATGCCCAGTTGCCTCGCCTTGCCCAGTAACTGCGGTATCTTTATTGCACCGTCCAGCAGACTGAACTCGGTGTGGACATGCAAATGTACAAAAGAAGAATTGGTGCCCAAGTCCTGTCCCTCTTGAGAAAAAATTTCCATGTTGTAGAATGTGTGGGTGGTATGATAGGGTAAAATACAGACTTCATCAAGCCTGTTTTGTTGCCCATTTGAAAACTTATCCTGAGGGCGTGTCACAGGCCAAAGGCTATGCCGTGACATGCCGGCCAAGAATCCGGGAGTCAGAAAAAAGTTCTCGCCAATAGTTCAACTCATATTGCGGGTTTTTCGGACCGAAGCCAAGTGAGAGTGCTTCCGGCTTCTGGCTCGTAAACTCTTGCTTTTTTGTATCGCCGGTCGTATCAGGCTAAAAAGGGATTATTTAGCAAGATGATTCCGAGAGATCAAAGGACCTTAATGGATAGACTGGAGAGACTGACCAAGGAGAAGAAGGCCTTGAAAAAGGACCTGGGCTCTTTGAGGCGGCACAACCAGGAGCTTGAGAGGGAACTGAAGAACAGGGGGGTCTTGCTTGAGGAATTTCCGGCCGGCATGGTGCTGGTCCAGGGTGAAAGGATCATCGACCTGAACAGGCGGGTGGCGCACGAAACCGGGTATGCAAAGGATGAAATTATAGGCAGGAGCTTCTTGGAACTGTTTCATCCAAGAGTGAGAGATCAGATACGAAAGTATCACAGGAGGCGCATTGCCGGGAAATGGGCCCCCGAGCTTTACCAGACCGAGATCCTTTCAAGGACGGGGAAAGTCCTTTGGTGTGAAGTGGAGGTCAAAAGGATCAGGTTTAACGGGAAGGTTGCATTCCTCAAGAGGCTGGACCGGATCGATGAAAGAAGGAAGAGAGAAAGGGAATTGATCATGTCGGAAAAAATGGGGGCATTGACCAGAATGGCAGCGGGCCTCAGCCGACAACTGGTCCAGGGACTGAAAGGGATAGAGGAGAGCGCGGGACATGTAAAGGCCGTGGTGGGCACCCGGGAAAAAAGCCTCGTAGGGCCCATGAGAAATATGGAATATGCAATAGGCCGGTTGAATGAGACCGCAAGGGACCTGGAGGCAATGGCAAAGGGCGAAATAGAGGATCATGATGTGGGGTTCATTGATCTGAACAAACTTGTCAAGGATGCCGTGAGCCTGGCGGAACACCGGGTAAGGGCCATTGAAGAGGAACGCACGGTCGAGCTCAACATCAAGAGTTACTTCAGGTCAGTATCCGGTGTCAGGGGATCTCCGAAAGAGATCCGGGATGCTGTCGCCAACATCATAATAAATGCCGCCGAGGCCATGCCACGTGGTGGTGACATCTTTGTCACAACAGAAGAAAATGAGGGGTCTGCCATAATTTATGTCCAAGACAGCGGCCTCGGTATACCGCGGGAATGTCTGGACAGGGTTTTTGAGCCATGCTTCAGCCTCAAGGCCGAGGGGCGAAGAGGCATGGGGTTGAGCCTGGCCTATGCCGTTGCCAGGAAGCACGGTGGAGCCCTGGAAATTACCAGCAGAGAGGGCCAGGGGACCAGGGTGCTCATGAAGCTTCCCCTGGCCCCGGAAGTTCAAGATAGGGGGGAAAGGAAGCGTCGTCCTCGCATAACGGGTTCAAACATACTGGTAATGGTAGAGGATGATATGCTCAGGGAGCTCCTCCTGGAAGTGCTCGCAGGCAAGGGATTTGGAGTAGCTGCCGCCGATGGCTACGGGGATACCCTCAACAAAGTTAAGAAAAACAGATATGATATGGTGATTCTCGATACCCAGGGGTACAATGCGCACATGATGAAGACTTTCACTGAGAAGATTGGTGAGATGGACAGGGCCATATCAATGCTCTTGATCAACGGGCACAGGGAAGAGGGCCGCCAGATTGAAGAGAAGCACCCCTTGGGAGATCTCGTAATAAAGAGACCGATAGACATGGATTGGTTGGTGCGAAAGGTATCCGACATGTTGATTCAGAAGCGACGTAGCGGGTAGAAGGGTTTTGACCTCTTAAGAGATTGTCAGATGGAAGGCATGGAAAAGAGCAAGAGACCCTTGGCGGACAGGTTGAGGCCCGAGAGAATTGAGGACGTGGTCGGTCAGGGCCACATCCTTGGTCCGGGCTCTGTCTTGCACAGGGCCTTGATCTCCGGCCGGCTTTTCTCGGTAATCTTCTGGGGGCCCCCGGGTTGTGGAAAGACCACCATAGCAAGGCTTATCGCCAAATACACGAAATGCCCCTTCCGTACCTTCTCCGCAGTCACATCGGGGGTGAAAGAGCTCAGAGAGGTTATTGAGTTTGCAAAAGGGAAGCTGGCGGCCTCTGGCTCTCCCACAATCCTCTTTGTTGATGAAATTCACCGCTTCAACAAGGCACAACAGGATGCCTTCCTGCCTCACGTGGAGAGCGGATTGATAATACTGGTAGGAGCAACGACCCAGAATCCTTCCTTCGAGATCATACCGCCGCTCCTTTCCAGGTCCAGGGTCATGGTCTTGAATCCCTTGAAGGATGAGGATGTCAAGACTATCTTGACGCGGGCCATGGATGACAAGGAGAAGGGCATGGGAGGTTTAGGAATCGAGATCACGTCGGAAGCCCTTGATTACATTGTACGGAATTCCTTCGGGGATGCACGGGTAGCCCTCAATAATCTTGAGACGGCAATCAATTATCTCCAGGGCGAAGGGGATGCTGAGAAGCTCCTGGATCTCAAGAAGGCGGCGGAGGCAATTGATAAGAAAATCCTGACTCATGACAAGGATGGAGAAGAGCACTACAATCTCATCTCGGCCTTCCATAAGAGTTTGAGAGGAAGTGATGTACAGGCGGCAATATACTGGCTGTATCGCATGCTTATGGCCGGTGAAGACCCCTTGTTTATTGGGAGGAGAATGATTCGCTTCGCCTCTGAAGACGTGGGATTGGCGGATCCCCAGGCCTTGCAGGTAGCGCTCAACGCCTTTGAGGCGTGGCAAAAGGTCGGACCACCGGAAGCGGAACTGGCCCTGGCAGAGGCGGCAGCTTATCTGGCGGCGGCGCCGAAGAGCAATGCCCTGTATCTGGCTGAAAGGGCGGTCAAGGAGGAGATAAAAAGATCGGGGGCTGAACCGGTACCCCTTCACATAAGAAACGCCCCCACGAGGCTCATGAAAAGGCTGGGATATGCCAGGGGTTATCAATACCCACACAATTATCCCGGGGCATGGGTGAAACAGGACTATCTTCCAGGAGGAGTAAAAACAAAGGTCTATTACCGGCCTACGGGGAGGGGATTCGAAAGGGAGATCAGGAGGAGAATCCTGGAGCTGGAGAAAATGGGAAAGGCACCTGAAAAGGAAAAATGAAGAAACAGGAATCCAATACCATCGGTCGGTCCACATATCATGATCTTTTCATTCCTTTGACTCTATGGATGATCATGCTGGCTGCATCCTCTATCTGGTCTATGGTGTTACTCCTTCCCAGACTGAGTCTCAATGTCCCCATGCCAACTTCAGGGGATAATCCCATAGCAGAGAGGACATGGGAGAGCTTGACGTTCCTGTCGTGGCAAGCCGCTCCTGTGGAGGCATAAAGTCTTGGTATTCCTTCGAGAATACGAGCGCCTTCTATGCCCGGGATTGATATGTTGAGTGTATTGGGTAGTCTCTTCACAGGGTGGCCGTTGAGGACTATTCCTTCCAGGGCATCAAAAAGCAACCCCTGAAGGTGATCCCGCAGGAATCTCGCGTTTTGCATATCATCCTTCAGCCTGCCCCGGGCAATCCCGGCGGCAGCTGCAAGGCCGGCGGCCAGGATAACATTCTCTGTCCCCGCCCTCTTCCCCCATTCCTGGCCTCCTCCGTGGATAAGTGGCGTAAAATCGAGACCTTCTCTCACAAACAGCACCCCTACGCCCTTTGGGGCGTAGAGTTTATGACCTGCCAGTGTAAGAAAATCGACCCCCAAATCCCTTACATCCACGGGGATTTTTCCCACGGCCTGGGCCGCGTCCGTATGGAGGGGTATACCAGCTTCCCTGGTAACCAGGGCAATGTCGCGGATGGGCTGGATCGTTCCGGTTTCATTGTTCGCCATCATTATGGAAACCAGGGCGGTCTTGGGAGTAATCGCCCTTCTGACGTCCTGCGGGTCCACCATCCCATATCGGTCCACAGGGAGTACGGTGACTTCAACGCCAAGCTCCATGAGGAAAAAGCAAGGGTTCAAGACCGCGGGGTGTTCAACGGCCGAGGTTATGATATGGAAATCAGCGGGTCTACGGACGTCCACCATTCCCTTGAGGACAGTATTGTTGGATTCGCTTCCTCCCGAAGTGAAAATGATTTCCTTTGCTTGGCAGCCTATTAGACTGGCAACCTCGGCCCTGAATTTCTCAAGGGATTCCTTGGCTACCACGCCAAGAGGGTAGGGACTGGAGGGGTTGCCATATTCCCTTTCCATAAAGGGCACCATGGCCTCGACAACCCGGCTTTCCAGGGGAGTAGTGGCGTTGTGGTCCAGGTAGATATACTCTGTTTCCAGTGGTGGCATACAACTCCTGCGGTCCAGCGGTTTCTTTCCGGCGGGCACTCCTGAAACGCCTCGTGCCATGTTCCGCTCGGGCATCGCCGGTACATATTTCAGAAGTAACTTGTAATTATTAGCGCATATTTTGTCAATTGACAATAACTTAACATGGTGATAGCTTTTGTAGGCTCAAAGGCGCCTTTTCTACCACAGGGGGCCTAGAAAAAAGACAGACGCGGGGATGAACAGAAGGAACATGGAAGGAATAAGGATTTTGGGAACGGGTTCATACGTTCCACCCAAGAAACTGACGAATTTTGACCTGGAGGCAATGGGTCTGGATACAAGCGACGAGTGGATAGTTCAGCGCACGGGGGTAAAGGAGAGGAGGATCGCTGATCCGGATGTGAACACCTCTGATCTTGCCTATGAAGCATCGATCAAGGCCCTTGATATGGCAGGCATGACCTCAAGGGAGCTGGACCTGATCATCGTGGGCACCATAACCCCGGATACCTGTTGCCCGGCATGCGCCAACTGGCTCCAGGCCAAGCTCGATGCCCCCCAGGCCGTGACCTTTGATGTCACCGCTGCTTGCTCTGGATTCATATTCGGGCTCGACATTGCGAGCCAGTACATTCGAAACTCCGCTTGCACAAACGCTCTGGTGGTGGGTGCCGAGATCATGACCCGCACCCTCAATTGGAAGGACAGGACGACCTGTATTTTGTGGGGAGACGGGGCCGGCGCATCTGTTCTGGCCGGAGGAGAGGGCGGCCACCAACTGTTATCCACACACCTTCACACGGACGGGGCCAATGGCCAGGACCTGTTGCTACCGGGCGGCGGGTCCAGAACCACGCCAATCTCCCACGAGAGTGTGGACAAGGGTCTCCACTATCTCAACATGATCGAAGCCAATGCCAGCTTCAGGGTTGCGGTTCGTCACTTTGTTGAGTCCATAAGGGAAGCGGCCGAGTCAAACAGGGTCGCCATAGAAGAAATCGATTGGTTCATCCCCCACCAGGCGAATCTCCGCATGTTTCAGTCCATGGCCAAGACTCTAAAGATCCCAATGGAAAGATTCTACGTAACGCTGGACAGGTACGGGAACATTTCTTCTGCATCCTGTGCTATCGCCTTTGATGAGGCGGTAAGGGATGGGAGCATCACGGAAGGGAGTCTCATATGCCTGCCCGTCTTCGGGGGCGGTCTGACCTGGGGCAGCGCCCTGGTGAAGTGGTAGAAAGGTTGAAGCATGGCGGGTCGTTACCGGCAAAGAGATCAATACCTTTTTCAAGATGCCTGAGAGAAGTATCCTCGAATTCCTTCACAAGGCCTTGCGGACAAGCACAAACAATAGGACCTGGGAGGGCCGCTGCCTCAGCTTCACATCAAGGCGGGGATTGAAGGCACCTTTCCTCGGAGCCGGCAGAAGTCTCTTCCGAAATGAGCGGCCAGGGGTTCCAGAACAAGAAAGAAACAGGTTCTTGCTGAGGATTCCAGTATGTGAAATGATCGATGCAACTGCCCCTCATCTTTCACCCTTTAAGGAAAAAAGGAGGCTATCATGATTGCCGGTTTGGCACAAGCCCCTGTCCTGAGACCGATGAGAGAAAGAGACCTGGACAGGTTAGTGGAGATAGATACGCAGGTATTCGGCCAGTCAAGGCCGGAATACTGGGAGCTCAAGCTGGAATTGATGGCCAGAAAGGCTCCTTCGGCTTCATTGGTGGCGGAGTTGGATGGAAAAGTAGTCGGATTCATAGTTGGAGGAGCCAGTGAATGGGAATATGGAGTGCCAAAGAAGGTGGGATGGATAGACGCAATCGGTGTTGATCCGGAGTATCAGAGGAGAGGCATAGCCAAGATGCTTTTGACCGAGATGGTGGGAAACCTGAAGAATGCGGGGGTAGAGCGTATTTATACTTTCGTAAACTGGCGCGACTGGAGGCTGTTGCCTTTTTTTGACGCAATGGGATTTAGAAGGGGGGATATGCTCAACCTGGAATTGAAGGTCTGATGTTTCCGTGAAGACCCCATCTGCGGCGTACTCCCGTGTACGCCTCATTCCTCAAGATTTGCGCGCCTTACACCTGCCTGCCGCAGGCAGGTCTGGGGCTTTCACGAAAACATCCGTGACCCGTCGTTGTGACTAACCGACAAAGGCAGGAAACGAGGATCAGAAGGGAGTCACGGCCCGGGTCCGGCGAGTGTGAAGTTTTGGGTATTGCAGTCTCCAGTCTAGGGAAGTAAGAGGGTATGAAGGGTGCGTGCGTTTCCGGTGAGAGAAGGCAATAATGACATATCAGGATGAAATAAGGGAATTTTTCCTGGATCATTTACCAGGGGCAAGGGTTCAGGGGAACGTCCTGAAGGCCCCGTGTCCTTTTTGCCGGCCCCAGGGGGCTGAGAAGAAGGGCACGCTCACCGTGCACCTGGATCCGGAAAGCCTTTTCTTCGGCTATTTCAGGTGTCTGAAGAGGTGTCGCCCGGGTGGATTTCCCACCTATTTCGGAAAGATCATGAATCTTGATCCCGAGGTTGTCCCCGGGTTTGACCTTGACCGCGAGCCTTACATCAGGGATATACAGTACCCCCCAAGAAACATCAACACCGATATCAAGAAATTTCTTTCCCTCATGGGTGAGGAGCAATACGCCTATTTCAGGGAATTCCTGATCTCCAAGGTGGTGCTGGATGAGATGAAGGTAGGCTACAACGGCCGTTACCTGGTCTATCCCTACTTCCAGGATGACGGGAATTGTTACGCTGCCCGCTGCGTGGCCCCGGGGAAGGAGGAAGATACCTTTTGGTACGGGGAAGAAGCCTTCCACGGGGAGCAATTTCAGATATTTAACCTCCAAGACGTTGAGCGCTGCGAAGGGGGCGCAATTTTCATTACAGAAGGGGAAAACAATCTCCTCACTCTCAAAGAGTTAGGATTTCCTGGCATCGGTGTGCCCTCCTGCAACGTTCTGGAGGTCATTGACGTTGACATGCTTGGAAGGATAAGCAACATAGCCCTGGCCATGAACAACACTCCGGAGGCACAAATCGCGATTCGAAGTTTTGCCACTCGTCTGGGGTACAAGGCCAGGATCTTGAAGTGGCCCACGGGCAGCAAGAGAGGTCATAATTTCGTCCACCTGGCAAGGGAAAAGGGTAAACATTTCGGGGCGGCTGTGTCAGCCCTTTTAAAGGTATCGGAATCCTACTCTCCCTTTGTCTCACCGGGAAGGGAACACAGTGAGTTTATGCGTTCCCTGGAAAGGCAGAAGGGAAGGGGTCTGCTGGGGATTGAATCCGGCATGTCAAAGCTTGATCATGCCCTGAACGGTATCAGAGGGATAAATATTATGGGCGGCCAGCCCAAGGCCGGAAAATCTTGTTTTTTCATGCAGATCACTACGGAGATGGCCCTCAGGAAGACACCGGTCATCTACTATGATTTCGAAAATGGACGACAAAAGATATACAACAGGACTATTTGTCGACTAAGCAGGCTCTCCGAACAAGAGATTCGGAGGGGGGAACTGGAAACGGAAGGGGCCCTCAGGTTGAAGGAGGCAGAGCGGAAACTCATGGAGCTCCTGCCCTATTTCAGGATAGTAACAGACAGAAAGCTCAACCCCGAGATTATGAGGAGACAGATAGACTTCTTGAAGCACGAAACCGGAAAGGATCAGGTCCTGGTAGTCATTGACAGCTTACACAAGTTACCCTTCAAGGATCTATCGGAACGAAGAACAGGGATAGATGAATGGCTTCGTCACCTGGAGGCGATCAGGGACGAGCAGGGCGTCGCCTTTCTCATTGTTTCGGAGCTCTCGCGGAACAAGGACAGAGAGTACAGCCGAAAGCCGGACCTGGCTTCCTTCAAGGAATCAGGAGATATAGAGTACAGCGCCGATAACGCCATGATCATTATCCCGGATTGGAATCCGGTTGATCCCCTCTCCCGGGGAGAGCGAAGAAGCTCACTGTGGTTGGTCGCAAGCCGTGAGAACAACCCCGGAAAGATAGCGGAATACGCCCTGGATTATCCATACTGGGCTTTTCGGGAGATCCAGTAACCAGCTCGACTTCAAACAAGTCTTCTGGAAGACGGTTTTCCCTTCTTGTCCTCCAAAATCTTGCGCATCCTGTCTCTTTCGGCCCTTGCCTCGGTGAGACTTTGCCTTATGGCCTCCCTTTTCTCAGCAGGTGCTGAAGCGAGCGCCTTTTCCAGGTTTTCCACCTCTTTTTGGAGGCGGTACAGTTCGCGCGCTAATTCCTTAATAGACATGGTCGCCGTGCCTCCTCGCGAACGACACGGTAGTAAAGATCACTTGTAACACACCGGTTCTTTCCGGATCCTAAAGATCACTTGTAACACACCGGTTCTTTCCGGATCCTGATAACCGCACTTTTTGATGAATACATCACAAGTCTTTATCTTTGCATCTTTTTGATCTAAGTCAATGCCCAAGTATGAATCCGCCTATTATCTTTCAGGTTACATTAGGGCGGAAAGAGAGGATTATGGGAAAGAGGGAGCAGGACATCATGAAATGGACTCAGGAAGCCGAAGAAGCCATCAAGAGGGTGCCCTTTTTTGTCAGGAAGCGAGTGAGGGCACGCGTGGAGGAAGAGGTCAAGAAGCGGGGGAGGGAGACCGTATCCTTGCATGACTTGAGACAGGCCCAAAGGCGCTTTTTGGACAGGATGAGTGAGGAGGTTCAAGGCTACAGGATGGAGGGGTGTTTCGGCAGCGCTGGCTGTCCTAACAGGGCCATGGATAGCGGCGTTCTCACGGAGCAGGTGGAGGGGTTGCTTCGGGCAGCGGAGCTGGGGAAGTTGCTGGAGAAGAGGGTACGCGGCAATCTCAAGCCCCATCATGAGTTCAGGGTGTGTATCGCTGATTGTCCCAATGCCTGTTCTCAGCCCCAGATAAAGGATGTGGGGATAATCGGTGCCTGCGAACCTGGTGTAACCGAAGAGGCCTGCAACGGATGTGGCGCGTGCGCTGATTCATGTCTCGAAGGAGCGATCAGCGTAAAGGACCCGCAAGAGGGGCCTCTAATCGATTACCACAAGTGTTTAAAGTGCGGAAAATGTGTCCAGGAATGCCCTACCGGGATCATCTCTGCCAGGAAGAAAGGGTATAGGGTCCTGCTGGGCGGCAAGCTGGGCCGACATCCCAGGCTGGCGAAGGAAATGGAAGGTCTTTTCACAGATGAGGAGGTAACGGAGATCCTGAGGAGATGCCTGGACTTTTACAAGGAGAAGAGCCTTCATGGAGAGAGGTTCGCAGAAATCCTTCCCGAAGCGGAATCACTTGATATTTTCAAACCTTGAGCCATCCTTCGACTCAATGCCTTGACCCCATACCCAAATCGGGATACCATTCTAAACCGGCACCATAACCGAGGCACTTCAAAGTGCCCTTGTCTCGGACACGGGAACCCGGGACCTGTTGCAAGGTCCTTACCGGACATAGCTGGGGAGAGCCGTGAAAAAAGGTCTGCACCTGCTGATTATCTTGGCCCTTTTCATGCCCCTTCACTTCAACGCTGTATGGGCAGGGAAAGGAGACGAGGCCCACTTTGCGCGTCTCAGGGAGGAGATGGTCAAGGAGCAAATAGCCTCGCCCCCCGACTACAGGGAACCGGTGAGGGATGCCCGTGTCTTGGAAGCCATGAAGACTGTTCCAAGGCATCTCTTTGTGAAACCAAAGGACGTTTCCAGGGCCTACGGCGACTTCCCTCTTCCCATAGGCTACGGCCAGACCATATCGCAACCCTACATAGTTGCCTTCATGACAGCACTGCTGGATTTGAGGCCCGAAATCCGCGTACTGGAAGTAGGCACAGGCTCCGGCTATCAGGCCGCAATCCTTTCCCTGCTTGTGAAGGAGGTGTACACGGTGGAGATCATAAAGGCCCTTGCGGAGCAGGCAAGGGCGAGATTGGGGCGCCTGGGGTATCTCAATGTCCATGTCAAGAACGCTGATGGGTACTTCGGGTGGGAGAAGAAGGCTCCTTTTGATCGGATAATCGTCACTGCCGCAGCCACCCTGGTTCCCCCTCCCCTGATAAGGCAGCTCAGGCCCGGCGGTCGGATGGTGATTCCCGTAGGCGGACAGTACACCGTACAATATCTTACCGTGGTCGAGAAGGATCTGACATCGGATATCCGGATGAAAAAGCTTCTTCCAGTGAGATTCGTACCGCTCACAAGGTCACTGAGATAGGAACCTGCCTAGGGGAAGCTCAGGCAGAGGACGAAAGCCTCTTGGAACATCCAAATGAAAGACCAGACCCCTGATAGGGCAGCGCCCCTCTACCATGTTCCCCTTATCTTTTCCATTTCCGCATCGGTGCTCGCTTACGAAATCCTGCTGATGCGAATGCTGTCCTTCGAACAATGGCAGCACCTTGTTCATATGGTTGTCAGTATGGCGCTGCTGGGCTTCGGAGCCTCGGGATCATTTCTGCTCCTTTTTTTCGAAAAGATCAGGAAGCGCCTTGATGAATGGTTGGTTTTTCTCGCAGGGGCCACTGCCGTTTCTTTTCCCGCGTGCTTCAGTCTATCCCGTGACGTAGGGCTTGACCCCCTCCTGTTGGTCTGGCAGGCCCACCAATGGATAGCCATGTTCGTGACCTATGTGGTCATGTCAATCCCCTTTTTTCTGGCCGGTGGTGCCATCGGCATTATTCTCACGGCATCGGGCAGCAGGCTTCACAGGATGTACGCCTTTGATTTGCTGGGAGCCGGGATGGGTGTAGCTGCAGTTATCCCGGCCCTTTACTTGATGCCCCCCTGGCAGCTTTTGCCTGTTGTAGGGCTCCTTGTTTTGGCAGGAGCCTCACCCGGCTGTTGGAGGATGAAACACAGGACCGCAGGGTGGATTGTGCTCCTGATATCGGCCCTTGCACTTGTGTCCGCGGGTCTCCTCCAGACGGTCCAACCCCGAATCCATCACACCAAAGCCCTTCCAATGACCCTGGCGTTCCCCGATTCCCGAATTGAAGCCCGGCTCCAGGGTCCTCTTGGTGTCATACACGTGGTCGGCAGCTCCCTGATCAGAATCGCTCCTGGGCTGAGTCTCAAATTCGGCCAAGGGCAAGAGGGTGAAGGCAGTAGAATCCCGGAGCAAAAGGCGATTTTCCTGGACGGAGACATCCTTGGGCCTGTCACGAGGTTTTCCGGAGAGCCCAGGGACGTAGAATTCCTGGACTATACTACCATGGCGCTTCCATATCATGTTAGAAGGCCTGCCAAGGCCCTGATATTGGGATCAGGCGGGGGTATGGATGTCCTTCTTTCCTCGATCCATCGGGTGAGGGAGATAGTGGCGCTGGAGGCAAACAGTCAGGTTGCCACTATCCCGGCCCGATTGTTCGCCGAGTTCGCCGGCTATCTCTTTGAAAGGCCGGGGGTCAATCTTGAGATCCGGGATGCAAGACAGTACCTCCAGTCCAATGACTCCCTCTTCGACCTGATCAACCTGTCAGTGGGGGGCTCCCCGACGACCGCTACAGGGGGGCTTCATTCCACAGGCGAGAATTACTTGCACACCATAGAGGCATTTGAGAGCTATCTTTCGCACCTATCAGACTCCGGGATACTGGCTCTCACAAGATGGCTCAAATACCCCCCGAGGGATTCACTCAAGGTCATGGCCACTGCCATATCTGCCCTGAAAAAGATGGGAATCAGGAGAAACCTGTCAATGCATATCATTTTCATCAGGAGCTGGAAAACTACTACCATTCTTGTATCAAGATCACCCTTCACGCCAAGGGAGATTTCAAGGGCCAGGGTTTTTTGCAGGGATAGGAACTTTGATATGGTTCACTTCCATGGCATGGGAAGGGAATATGCCAATCGTTATGACGTACTGGAACACCCCTATTTTTTTGAAGGGGCGACAGCGCTCCTGGGCCCGACAGGGGAAGAGTTCATAGAGAATTACCTGTTTGATATAGGTCCTGCTACGGATGATCGACCCTACTTCTCGCACTTTTTCAGGTGGAAGAAGCTTCCGGAGCTTTATGCTCAGCTCAGAAGGGAATTGGTACCAATGATGGAAATGGGCTATTTCTTCATGCTTGCAACCCTGGCCCAGGCAGCCCTGGCAGGCGCTATTCTCATCC
The DNA here is from genome assembly GCA_019308525.1 of Deltaproteobacteria bacterium. The sequence continues at coordinate 12,700 of JAFDIC010000072.1, read as the reverse complement.
TCGCACCTCTTTTTTTCCTGCGAACGGTGCATGCCTCAGGGCGGACAAATCAGATCCCCGGGTCAAGTGAGGTAATGGGCATCCTTAGCTATTTCTTTTCGGTCGGAGCGGCTTTCATGATGCTGGAGATGGTGCTGTTGCCAAAGTATACCCTGCTCCTATCACACCCTGTCTATTCTGCGGCTGCTGTCCTGGGGACCATCCTGGTCTTGGCCGGATTTGGGAGTATGTGTGTCCGGCGATTTCAGCAGCAGAGCGCCGCTCACCTCTGGGTATCTGTGGGGGTAATCTCTATTTGGGTGGTCCTTCAGATCGCCGTGGGGGATTACGTGATTAGAGAAGCAATGAAAGGGTCCCTCTGGGAAAGGTTGCTCGTGACAGTAGCGCTCCTCTCTGTCCCATCCTTTTTTCTCGGCTGGCCTTTTCCATCAGGCCTGAGGGTAACCGCAGACAGGTTTCCGGCCCTCGTTCCCTGGGCCTGGGGCGTTAACGGCAGTGCGTCCGTCATAGGGGCGGTACTGGGGAAATGCCTGGCCGTGAGCCTAGGGTTTCGCACAGTGATGTTGATTGCCTGCGCCCTTTATTTCCTGGCCCTTTTTTGCTATAGGCGTTACTTCAGGACCGGGGGTGCTCTCTAGCACAATCCCGCGCTCCAGGGCGAGAGGGGAATATCGGGAAAGGTCCAAAGGGTTTTTGCCAAGGAAGGGAGGATGGTGTGATTCAAAGGGTGAAATACCAGGAGGTGCCGGCTGCCCCTGGAGGGCCCTATTCGCAACGCTTTGTCATTCTTACCGCCATCTTTGTAACCTGCCTCATTACGTCGAACATTACGGCGGTGAAATTGATCCATATCTTCGGACTGGTCCTGCCTGCTGCGATTTTCATATTTCCCCTGAGCTATATCCTCGGAGATGTTTTCACAGAGGTCTACGGTTACCGCAGGGCCCGAAAGGTCATCTGGTTGGGGTTCTTTTGTAACCTCGTAACTGTCCTCGGTATCTGGGTCGCCCAGGTTGCGCCGCCTGCCCCTTTCTGGGACGGCCAAGCCGCCTACGAACGCATCCTGGGATACACTCCGAGGATCCTTGCCGCGTCTTTCTCCGCATACCTGGTGGGAGAGTTTGCCAATGCCTACGTGCTGGCGAAGATGAAGGTGGCAACTAGGGGGAGATGGCTTTGGTCCAGGACCATTGGATCAACCTTGGTAGGGCAGGGTCTGGATTCGGCCGTGTTCATAAGCATCGCCTTTTGGGGCGATATGCCCAACCGGGCCCTCCTCTTTGCCATAGTCGCCCAATGGCTTTCAAAGTCCGCCTATGAGGCCGCTGTCACTCCATTGACATATGCCGTCGTCAACTACCTTAAGAGAAAGGAAGGCGTGGATGTATTTGATTACGATACGGGATTCCATCCCTTGCGGCTTTCGGAGTAGATAGCGGCGGAGAAGGCCGGGCTCAACAGGCTGTTGCCCAAAGCCTTTCTCCTGGACCTGATCATGGCAAAAGAAGATACAGCTCGGGGTATCCGCCCTTATGCTCCCTCGGGGGCAAGTGATCGCTGTTGATCAAGCTTTGGGCAGGAGCCTGTCAAGTGTCCAGCGCCCTAGGACCTCGTGGGAACACGGATTCTGAGGATCTCATCGCAAAGGGCGTCATATTCAAGGGCGCCCCGAGAAACGGGGGCGAACTCTGATATGGGCTTTCTCGCAAGGTTTGCCTGATTGAGGGCTTCGCTCTTGGAGATGATCGTCTTGAGCAAGCGCCTCCTGTACTCTTCGAGAAGCTCTTCAAAGATCAGGTTTGTCCTGGATGTCCTGACGTCAAACATGGTGATGAGGATTCGGTAAGGGATGTTGTCCTCGTCCCTCAGTTCAGCGGCGGTTTGCAGCAGGGAGTCTATTCCAGCTACCGCTCCGGCTCCGGGCTGAACCGGGATGATCAAGAGGTCTGCGGCCACAACGGCGTTGTAGGTCAATATGTTCAAGGAGGGTGGGCAATCCAGGATTATTTCCCTGTATTCATCCTTTATGGCTTCCAGGGCGCGGAGAAGGCGCTCCTCCCTGCGAATACGACTGGAAAGCATCTCAGCGGTTTCTGTAAGCTTGGGTGTCGAAGGAACAAGATCAAGGTTGGCATTATCGGTGGCAATTATTGACTTGAGGGCCTGGGAAGGCTTGTCCATGATAAAACTCCCCACGTCCCTTTCTGGCTCATTGTCCAGAAAGCACTGGGTGGCGTGGGCCTGGGGGTCCAGGTCCACCAGGAGTGTTTTCCTGTTGCGCCCGGCAAAGCCGTATGCCAGGTTTGTTGCGGTCGTTGTCTTGCCGACCCCGCCCTTTGTGTTGGTTATTGTGTATATCATCCCTTCCCCCCTTTGTTCTTATTGCCAGACCTCTGGGTCTCCTCCCGAGTGCTTTTTCCTCCCAGGCAGGGAGTTCCATAATCGTTTTGCATCCAGGGCTCCTGGTACTGGCAAAATTAATGATAATTCAGCTAGATCACTCAGACCCTGGCATAAGTATGCTGCCTTTAGCCGTGAAGTTGGGACAATCGAAACCTTCGGGAACTTGGAATACTGCTTTTGAACTAGCCTAAATTATTAACAAAATCTAATTCTACCTGTCAAGGGGTGCCCTGTCAATTTTGCCCCTGAAAAGGGTGATCGCAGAGACAGGTACAAGGGAAAATACTGCGGTTGCCCTGGAGGCGCGGCCCAGGCCATGATGGGAGATGAAGCAGTCTATGGAATGCTTCTCACCATCCATAAGCTAAAGTTTGTCTCACAGCCACTGCGCCAATCACAATGGTACGGACGCCTTGAATATTTTCACCTTTCCCTCAACACGGTATTGAGCGACCGATGCCGGGACCAGGATCGAGCCCCCCTTTGACAGGGCCAATTGGCCGCGGCTTTCCAGGTCAGTGAGCGCGGCACTTCCCTCTGCGCAGATCAGGATCTCTACGCTGCGATGCCTGGGACTGGTAAAAGATTCCCTTTCCTTGAGCTGGATGACGGATAAGATGAATTCCTTGGCAGGAGCGGGGTAATACATCTCCCCGTTACTCAGGGTCACAGGTTTCAAGATATCCACCCCTTGATGGGAGAAATTCAGAATTCGCAATAACTCTTGAACGTCCACGTGCTTTGCGGTGAGCCCTCCCCGCAGCACGTTGTCCGAGTTGGCCATCAATTCGACCCCGCATCCTTCGAGGTAGCAATGCAGTACGCCGGCCTGGATAAACATAGCCTCACCAGGTTCCAGTCTGATGACATTCAGGAGCAAGGGTGAGATGACACCAATGTCGCCCGGATACTCTTCGTGGAGCTTGATGACCCACTCAAAGGCCGGGTCCTTGTGCGTATTCTTGGCACAATAGTCAAAGACATCGCTTACGAGCGCCTCTTGTGAGGATTTATCAATTGTCATCAGGGTCGTGTAAAAATGCCTCAGGCCATCCCCGCTCCGGTCTCTTTTGAGCAGCCTGAGGGGATCTTTCAGGGAAGGAAGATTCATTGGACCCAGCTTGTCCATTATCTCCCCGATAGGGCGAAAACCCTTCATGGCCCAAAATGGTCTCAGGGCGCATATGATCTCCGGCTTGTGGTTGTGGTCCCTGTAGTTTCGACTCGGGTCATTGAACGGAATCTTGAGCCTGTTTTCCCTCTCAAAGCCCTCAAAGGCCTGGTTCTTGTTGGGATGCGCCTGAATCGAAAGGGGCCTGGAAGCCGCGAGGATCTTGAACAGAAAGGGCAGGGTGCGGGAAAACTTTTCCACCACCTTTTTCCCCAATATCTCCTCGGGCCTTTCCTGAATCAACTCCAGTAGAGATCGCTCCTCTCCGTCCATCCTCACCATGGACGGGGCCTTTGGATGTGCTCCCATCCACAATTCAGCGACGGGATTCTCAGCGGGGGCTTTCCAGCCCAGGAGTTCCGGGATGAACGTCAAAGAGCCCCAGGCATAGTTTTGAACAGGATTTTTCAAAAAGGCTATTCTTTTCATTTGGCAAAAGCAACTTCCACGGAACAGGGTAGGGTTTTCACGGTGCGCAAGGAATTGTCGAGGCCCATGAGACCGGTTCCCTTTTTGTTCCACTGGTTCACAGCATATTCACCTGTTTTTGCGACTTGATATCTGAGTTGACTAATAGAGTAAAATTTGACATTATATTAATCAAATTAATTTAACTATGGTAAGAGCACCAATTATTTGAAGACTGCTGAGTTTGCAAGAACGTTTTCCCTTGGAACGTTATTTGCGTAAACCGGCATTTCAGCAATATCTGTGTCCTATATAGCTGATACCTGTAACCGTGTCAAAGTCTTGCAGCCCAAAGGGCCGGGCTAGAGGATATTCCAGTGTTTACAATTGTATCAGAAGAGACGTACAGTGATGGGCAGATCATATTGAGGGAAGGGACACCGGGGGACTGGGTCTATGTAATCCTGTCCGGTAAAGTGAGGATTATCAAGAGCGTAAAGGGTAAATCATTCATTTTGGCTGTGCTTGAGCCGGGCGAAGTATTTGGCGAATTGAGCTTCTTGGGCGGCATAAATAGGACTGCAACAGCCCAGGCGGTAGGCGAGACCACCCTGGGCATCGTGGACAGGGATTCCTTGGACGCGGAGTTCAACAAGATTTCTTCTGATTTCAGATACCTCATTGTATCTTCAGTAAGACGTTTTCAAAAGATGCTGGATAGGGCTTGCGAATTCTCCACCAGGGCTTCACCTCGTATTCAAAAGACAGTATCACTGGCATACAAGGACAAAGAATCGTTTGTCAAGGCGTATGCCAGCAACATCAGCGCGGGTGGACTTTTCATAAAGACCGAAAATCCTCTCAAGAAGGGAGAGTCATTTCTGCTCAAGCTAGGGTTGCCGGACATTTCTGAGCCATTGAAGATTGGCTGCGAGGTTATGTGGTCAAGGCCCAAGGAGGAAGCTACAGAGAGGCGGCCGCCAGGCATGGGCATAAAATTCAAGACTATGAGCGAGTCCGATAGGAGGGCCCTCAATAGTTTTCTTAGCGATCTGCAAAACCCTTAGCAGAACCATCCAGGCCCATGCAATAGGCTTCATGCACTTGTCGATCCCGTTAACCGTTTCCCTCTCAAGGTAGGGGGTTGTGCTCTCTTCGGATACGGCAGGGAATAGCCCGGCTCTGGTGTGCCCCGGTAAATGGATCATAGGGGGCTCCGTAGGATATGATGGAGTTGATGTTGGATTCAAAACACCCGTGCTCAGGGGCTTCTTTTTCCGGGAACCACCAGTGGGGCAGCATTGAGACTGTTTGGGGATGAAGGCCCGGAAGAAACTTTGCCTTGGCCCGGACACCCCATTTGAATCCCGGGGCCTCGATTGAGACCATATCGCCTTCCCCTATCCCCAGTTCGGTTGCCGTAGCAGGGTTTATTTCCACAAGGGGATGCGGGTATGCGCTTCTCAGGGAAGGGATCTGTCGAATGTGTTGACCTAGTCCTTTCCAGGTTACCAAAGAGGGTTCAGGCCGCCCTGGAGAGTATTACAAGTCTCCTGGCGCTTGCCCTATTCCTCCTGGTCTGCTGGCGGAACATATCGTACGCTCAAACTTTGTTGAGAAGGCATGACGTATCTCATGAATTGTCCATACCCATCGGGCCGTTCGTTTTCTTCATTGCAGAAGGAATTGCAGTCCTGTGTCTGGTCCTGGCAGTTCAGTTTCTCAGGTCTGTCGCCAATTTGCTGAAAAAATGAATCCTGTAACCGTTGGTATCATCGGCATCGCCCTTCTCTTTGTCTTATTCGCCACTGGCATGCCTATTGGGTTTGTGATGGCCCTGGTGGGACTGGCCGGGTATGTCTATCTGGGGAGTGTGGGTGCCGGGCTGAACATCCTGGGCCTGACATTTTATGCAGACGGCTCATCCTATACACTGAGTGTCATACCCCTCTTCATTCTCATGGGACAATTTGCATCCCATTCCGGGTTGAGCCGGGATATCTATTATACGGTGGACAAATGGTTGGGTCATCGACCGGGGGGCCTCGCAATGGCTACGATCGGCGCTTGTGCNNTGGATTTGCGGCTATTTCCGGTTCCAGCCTGGCCACGGCAGCCACAATGGGGGCGGTGGCCCTTCCACAGATGGAAAAGCACAGGTACAGCAAGGCTCTGGCTACGGGCACGGTTGCGGCAGGCGGCACCCTGGGGATCTTGATCCCTCCGAGTACCACATTCGTCTTCTACGCCATCCTCACTGAGCAGTCGGTAGGGAAGCTTTTCATCGCCGGCATTTTCCCCGGTATCCTCCTGGCCTTGTATACCATATTCCGCGGAATTCTGCCTTTCTGGATAGCCATGTTGCTTTGCCTGCTTATTCTGACCATTTTTCCCCAGATTGCCCTCTTTCTGCCCAACACCATGAAAGGTTGAACAAGAAAGGTGCGGAGGGAAGATGAATGTATTCGGCGTCAAACGATGTTCTGGCCGCGGGGGACTTGTATCCTTCTTGCGTGGTTTCTCTCAAAGGTCTCATCGACTCCGGTCAGGTTCGTAGCCCAGGATCCTACAGAGTTCGTCCAGGAAGCCTTTCTGCCCCTTTGAGATCTTCTCCCTTGCCAATTCAATGGGAAACCACTCTGCCCTGTCGACTTCCGGGATTTCCCGATACCTCCCTGATCTTGGCGGCCATTCCATCCTGAAGGTATTGCTTCTTATCTTGCTCGCGTCGCAGTCCCCTTCCACGGCCCAGGCGGAGATGATTTTGCCCCCTTTTTGTTTTATGGGCGTAAGGGGTGTGAAATTACCCTCCACTTGAAACCCTGTTTCTTCGTTGAACTCACGTCGTGCCGCATCAAGGGGGTCCTCTCTCTCTGCGTACTCGCCTTTCGGGATAGACCAGGCCCCGAGGTCCTTCCTGGCCCAAAAGGGCCCTCCGGGGTGCACAAGGAATACCTCAAGGCCCTTTGCGGAAAATCGGTACATCAGGATACCCGCACTTCTCTTGGCCATGTCTTCATCTCCGCTAGGTCAGTGGAATCCCGGGGTCCTATCCGGGGTCCTCAAATGTTTGCTTGACACTATATAATACAGGACATATTTTGAAAAGCCGGGTGTGCTAACACGCTCCATGAGATGTTGAATCTCTTGTCCAGTACGCGGTTGGACATCCATTGGATGTTCTTGATCATTCGTATCGTTCGCCCTAAGAATCCGCTTTCAGTATGGAAAAGTATTCGGCTATCGCGCGTCATCTCTTTAGGCCTTTCAAGGCGTCCGTTGTAGGAGATATTGTCAAATTCCTTTTGGTCGTTGCAGGCCTTACCTGGTTGATAGCCAGGGGCACGGACCTGTTGGGGTACAACTGGCAGTGGTACAGGGTACCGAGGTACATATTTAAGTATGGAAGTGATGGTTTTCATGCGGGCCCCTTACTGGAAGGGCTGGCGGTTACTTTCAAGATTACCGGGCTGAGCCTCGTCCTTGCCACGTTATTTGGACTGGTAGCAGCCCTTTTTAGATTATCTAGTTCCTTTTCGGCGGCTGCGCTGGCCCGGATATACATGGAGGTGACGAGAAACACACCGTTGCTGGTTCAGCTTTTCTTCATCTATTTTGTAATGGGACCCGTGCTCGGTGTCAGCCGTTTCTTTTCTGCTGTGTTGGCCCTCAGCCTGTTTGAAGGCGCATATGCCTCTGAGATATTTCGTGCAGGTATCGTTTCTATACACAGGGGGCAGTGGGAGGCGGCTTACAGCCTTGGTCTGAGCACCTACCAGACCTATAGACACATTATTCTGCCCCAGGCCCTAAGACGCATTCTCCCGCCTCTGACGAGCCAGGCAATATCCCTGATAAAGGACTCGGCCCTTGTCAGTACCATAGCCGTCTACGATCTTACTATGCGGGGACAAGAGATAATTGCCGATACATATCTTGCCTTCGAGATATGGTTTGCCGTGGCGGGGATGTATTTGGTCGTCACGGTGACCCTTTCCCTCTTGGTTGGGATTATGGAAAAGAGACTTCGGATGGCCGTCTAGGGTTTGACCGATGAAGAATCCCAGGAGAAAGAACCACCTCGGAGATCATATCATTGTGGTGGATAACATAAGCAAGACCTACCCCAACGGCGTCAGGGCCCTGGATAATTTTTCGACAAAGATCCGCCGCAATGAGGTGGCCTGGAAGAAATAGACAGCGGCAGGATAGTCGTGGACGGAATCCCTCTTGACAAAAACAGGAAAAACCGTCTTGAAATCCGCAAAGAAGTGGGGATGGTATTTCAGCTCTTCAACCTGTTCCCCCATTTAACCGTACTTGAAAACATAAACCTGGCCCAGAGGCTGGTCAGGAAAAAGAGCGAGAAGGAGGCCACCAGGACGTCCATGGAACTCCTTCACCACGTGGGCATCCCGGAAAAGGCAAATACCTTCCCCAACCATCTCAGCGGAGGCCAGCAGCAGCGGGTTGCCATTGCCAGGGCCCTTGCCATGAAGCCGAAGGTAATGCTTTTTGACGAGGCCACCAGCGCCCTCGACCCGGAAATGATAGGAGAGGTCCTGGATGTGATGAGGAAGCTTGCCGAGGAGGGAATGACCATGGTCGTCGTGACCCACGAAATGGGTTTTGCCCGGGAAGTTGGAGACCGGGTGATATTTATGGAAAGGGGAAGGATAGTGGAGGAAGGAACACCCGAAGATATCTTTGAAGACCCAAAGAAGGAGAGGACAAAGGAGTTCATAAGCCAAATACTATAGGAGATGAGGTTTAAGCGAAGGGGCTGGAGCGCCTCGATGAAGAAAGGAGAAAATCTATGAAAAAGCATCTGCGTTTCTTGGGGTTATGGGTACTGGCTATTTTTCTGCTGATTGTTTCAGCCGTCCCGGCCACGGCAGGTAAATTGCAACAACAACTGGTTCAAGAGAGCACGATAGAGCAAGTACTCAGAAGAGGAGTTCTTCGGGTGGGCATGTCCACCTTCGTGCCCTGGGCCATGAAGGACAAGACCGGCAAGTTGATTGGTTTTGAAATAGACGTGGCTACGAGGCTGGCAAAGGACATGGGCGTCCGCGTGGAGTTTGTGCCCACCAAGTGGTCGGGAATCATCCCTGCACTGCTTACTGGTAAGTTCGACGTAATAATCGGCGGAATGGGGATCCTGCCCAAGCGTAACCTGAAGGTGAACTTTACGATCCCCTATGACATCACAGGCATGTCAATAGTAGCGCACAGGGAGCTGGCGGCCGGATTTGACAGCCTGGAAGATTTCAATCGCCCGGACGTGATCCTCTCATTAAGACTGGGCGCAACCCCGGTGGCCGCGGCAAGGAAGTTCATGCCAAAGGCACAGTTGAGAAAATTCGATGACGAATCCCAGGCCTACCAGGAGCTTCTGAACGGTAAGGCCCACGCGGTAGTGGCCTCTGCTCCGGCCCCGGCCTTTTACGCCTTGAAATACCCGGACAAGCTCTTCTTACCCCTGAAGGACACGTTCACAAAAGAACCTATCGGGTTTGCAGTGAGGAAGGGGGATTTTGACACGGTGAATTTTTTCAACAACTGGATTACTGTCGTAAAGGCCGAGGGATGGCTGGAGGAGAGGAAGCACTACTGGTTTAGGACCAGGGAGTGGGAAAGCATGCTCAAATAACCGCTGGTGCTTTCGGAAGAGCCCCATCTCCCCGCTGGGCGGGATCTAGCGAGCGGCGTTGTGCCAAGGATTTGCGCCCCCGATGGCGGGATTTCGCAAGCTCAACTTGCAGCTAGGCCTTTTCTAAAAGCATCCGAGCCTTGGATTCTTCCGACCTACTCAGATCCAGATGTACGGCTTTTTCGGGGGGGCTGGTGTGAGATCTAGTCTGCCCGACTTGACCGCGGATGAAATACTACGAATGTCTGTACACCAAACGGCAGGAAAGAGAAAGGATAGGCGCAAGATTTGATCAGGGGAAAAAGGAAGCTGACATATCTTGACGCCTTTGTAGGCGCCTTTGTCCTGGCCTTTGCAGGATATGTCATATACAGGATAACGGTTGGTCTAGAATACAAGTGGAACTGGGGAGCCATTCCCCAGTATATCCTGCGTTATGATGAAGAGAGCCGCCGCTTGGTGCCGAACCTCCTCCTCCAGGGGCTGTTCACGACCATCCGTCTGAGCCTGTGGGGAACCTTGATTGCCACTGCTTTCGGCACTATCATGGGGCTTTGTCGTGTTAGTCACGGGCTCTTCAATCGCTTGATCGGGAGGACCTACGTTGAGTTAATGCGTAACCTCCCGCCTCTTGTCATCATTTTCATCTTCTACTATTTTATGAGCGGACAAATCATGGAGGTCCTGGGGGTGGATGACTTTGTCCTGAACTTGCCTGAGTGGGCCCAGGCCCTTGTATCTCTTCTCTTTGCACCGCCGTCCCTTGTTACCCCTTTCTTGTCCTCCCTAGTTGCCCTTGCCATATTTGAGGGGGCCTACATAACAGAGATCATCAGGTCAGGGATTCAATCCATTGAAAGGGGGATATGGGAGGCGGGTTATGCCCTCGGGCTGACGCGCTGGCAACAGATGCGGCACGTGATACTTCCATTGACGGTGCAGAGGGTGCTTCCGCCCCTGGGGAGCCAGTTCATCTCTACGATAAAGGATTCTGCAATTGTTTCGGTCATTTCTATCCAGGAACTCACCTTTCAGGGCATGGAATTGATGGCAGCGACTTACCTCACCTTCGAGGTGTGGATCACCATCACCGTCCTTTATCTTATCCTGACCCTGAGCCTGTCTTTCGGGGTCGACCGCCTGGAGATCTATTTGAGGAGGAGCGAGGCCTGAAGCGGTGAAGACGAAACCACTGGCATTGGAGTCGAGCGATATTCTTTTTGGAGCTGATCCCACCGAGAGGATTGTGGCCGTGGAGCCGGTCGGAGGTTCAACCATGAGGCTGTTCATCCGGGGGAGCCATGGACGGCAGGTACAGGGCCATGTTTTCTTACAAGAGCAAGAACTATGCGCTCCTGGACTATGACGATAACATGATCATGAAGGGAAGCGCCCTTCGGTCAAGGGGCATGGAAAGGTATCTGAGGGGTTTTCTCTCCTCGATGATTCGCCTTCTCCTGGAGGGAAGGGGTGAGGAGGTTCACCAGCTCCTGGATGACTATCTGGAAAGGCTGGAGAACCACCGCATAGAGATCTCTTCCCTGGCAAAGACGGAAACCCTCGCTGAATCCCCGGAGAGCTACCGCCAGAAGGTCATGGCAGGGAAAAGAAATCCCTCGGCGACCTATGAGCTTGCCCTCCTTTCTGATCGCGAATACCGTGCAGGAGACCAGATATCCTACTATGTCACGGGGGACAACAAGAGGGTGAGAGTGTATGACAACAGCAAGTTTGTCAGCAATTATGATCCCTCGAATCCGGACGAAAATATCGCCTACTACAAGGCAAAGCTCCTGGCCCTGTTCAAGAAGTTCAGTCAGGGGGACAAAGGTTCCAAAGCAACTCGTGTGAATCGCTTGGCCACTTCCGAAGAGTTGAATGAAGTGAAAAGGTACATATAAGTTGCTTTGGAACCTTTGTCCCCCTTGCCTATAATCTGCACTCTTCCGGGTCACACCTGGAGGCATGATCGTAGTGGAGGGCATCCTCATCTATCCCCAGCTCCAGGACCTGTTGCGCCTTGCTCCCGTAACGGTAGATGGTGACACCCTTGAGGCGCAATTCCCAGGCCTTCCGATAGATGTCCGCCACATCCTGGAGGGATGCTTCTCCGGGCAGGTTGACGGTCTTGGATACGGAATTGTCAACGTGCTTCTGAAACGCCGCCTGGATTTCGAGGTGCCTGGCGGGTGAGATATCAAGGGCTGTCACAAACAGGTTTTTGAGTTCCTCGGGAATCCCATCCAGTGCCTTGAGGCTTCCCTTCTTGAGGACCTCGTTCAGGATAGAGTCGGCATCAAGCCCGTGCCTGTCAAACTCCTCGACAAACACGGGATTGATCTCAAAGAGGCTCTGCCCTCCCAGGACGTGCGCCCGCTTGTATGCAATGGCGAAGAAGGGTTCTATGCTTGCGCTGGTACCGGCGATTATGGCTATTGTTCCTGTTGGAGCAATAGCGGTAAGGGCGGCATTGCGCAGTCTCTTGTTCCCTTTTTCGTAGATACTCCCCTTCCAGTTTGGAAAAACACCCCGCTCCCGGGCCAGACTAACGGAGGTTTTTGTGGCTTCTTCAAAAATGAGGCCCATTATCTCCTGGCCCAGCTTGACCGCTTCCGGGGAATCATAGGATATTTGCAAACGGATCAGCATTTCCGCAAAACCCATAACCCCGAGGCCGATCTTACGGTTTCCCCGTGTGATACGTTGGATCTCCGGGACCGGATACTTGCTGACCTCTATGACATTGTCCAGGAACCGGGTCGCCTCCCTTACAGTGGAACGCAGCTTCTCCCGGTGCAGGCAAGGACTATCACCGACGTTGTGGATCATGTGGGCGAGGTTGATAGAGCCCAGGTTGCAGGATTCATAGGGCAAGAGGGGTATTTCGCCGCATGGATTGGTCGCCTCAATGGGGCCGAGGTGGGGGGTGGGATTGGCGCGATTGATGGTGTCAAGAAAGAGGAGACCGGGGTCCCCGGTTTCCCAGGCCGCCTTTACTATGCGGTCAAAGACTTCCTTCGCCTTCAACCTGCCCCTAACCCTACCGGTAACGGGATGGACAAGGT
>JAFDIC010000563.1 GCA_019308525.1 Deltaproteobacteria bacterium | reverse complement strand
CTCTACCGCCCCGCTGCCGCCCTGGGTAAAATAGGTTATGCAGTTGTCCCTCAGCCCTTCGGGCATGACGCTCGAGACCTTCAAAGCAAGCTCCGTCCTGCGGGTGTTGGAGAAATCAGTGGCATGCATTAGCTTTCCCAGCTGGTCTTGAATCGCCTTCACCACCCTTGGATGCCTTCGGCCCACCGCGGTTACCGCAACCCCTGCCGTGATATCGATATAGATGTTTCCGTCAGGGTCCTTGATCGTCGCACCCATGCCTTCATCCATGACCAGGGGGAAAGTTCCCCCGCCTCGTGCCATGGACTCGCATTTCTTTGAGTCCTCCAGCAGTTTTTGGGTCTTGGGACCCGGCACTGTGTCTGTTACCATCTTGGGTGCCTCGGGGTAGGATAGTTTTGCCAGTTCCTGTTCTGATACCATAATCATACCTCCTTGAGCTTTTTTGTGTTGTTCTAAGGATCAATCTTGCCCATGAATTGGGGCAGACCACCGCCCCACCACAAATCAATACCACCCGAAATCATTGACCGCCCTTGTCATGGCCATCACATTCTCAACCGGGCTCATCGGGGGCAGTTCACACCCGGGCCCGAACATGAAACCCCCGGGAAGACCTTTACCCTTTTCTATGACCTCCCTTGACGCCTCGTAGACTTCCTCCGGGGTCCCGGTCTGAATAATAGCCGTATCCAGATTCCCCACGATAATGTCCTCCGGAAAGTATTCGGCTGCCCTTTCCAGGTCCACTTCGTGCCCAAAGCTGACGATCCCTGGATCTCCCATGGGAATCCGCGACCAGTGTGGTAGATTCAGGTTCTGTTCACCACAAATATGCATGAAGATGGTCCTGTATCCCATTGAAAGGACCTCTTCATGGACCCGTTTCCTGTAGGGCAGGTTGAATTCCTCGAATACCTTTGGAGAAATGATCTGGTTTGAGGCCACGGGATCACCTCCCCAGGGAAGCACTCCCTGTGTACCGAATGCTTCCTTCCAGTACCTCGCCGTTGCAATCCCGAACTCAGAGGCCAATTCCATGAGCCTGTGCACAGTCTTGGGCTCCTTTACGATCCACCTGCTGAAGAGATCCGCTCCAGGAATATTGGAAGCACATGTAAAAGTGCCCTCTAGCTGGAACACGATATTCCAGGGCTTGTTGTCCAGCTCTTCCTTTGAGGAAAGCTCGAGGAACTCCCTTTGAATGGGAATGATCCCGGCGGTCTCGACCCGCGGCACCTTCAAGTCCGTCACTTCTTCGGGAGAACTGACCGGGTGTCGCTTCACGGTCGGGGCCTGCGAGAACTCCCCGTCAGGCAACTGTATCTCTCCCCCGAACTCCCAGCCGCCAAAAGCCGCATAGGCGATGTCCGGCACAAAAACCCAATCAAATTCCTGGGCCGCCTTGCGCTGTGCAGCCAGAGATGCTTCCGGGTTAGTGTAGATATCAGCCATGGAAACACCGCAGTGGACCGCCGCGAAACCCATCCCAAAGGGATATATTGGAATCCTGTCAGGTCTTTCCCTCCTCAGAAGGGCTTCAACCCGTTCCCTGTTGGTCATCTCTCTCATCTTCATACCCTACCCTTTTGGCATCTGCCTGAACCATCCTCCCCGGCTATGCCTTCCGAATCCTACAGGGGATCCCCCTCACATGAAACGAGCCCACCTCGGGGTTCCACGGCGGCTCGTCGATCGTCAGAATGTTGTAATTGGATTGATCCCAGGCGAATGATTCCTCCATCCTCTTCTCCGGAAACCACCAACCGTAGTCAGCGTAGACTACCCTGGGATCGATACCTTGTGAAAACTTGGCCTTCTGCCGGATCTCCCCCCTCCTGGTTTCAATCACCACCCACTCATTTTCACTGATCGCATATTTGTCAGCGGTTTCCGGGTTCATGGTGACCCTGGGTTCCGGGTACTTTTCCCTCAGTGAAACGATCTGTCGGCCCCCGGAGTGTTCGTACCAGATCACTTTCCGGCATGTGCACAGAAGGGGGTACTCCTCAGCCTGACCTTTGTCCTGGAACTCAGCGTCCGTCTGGGCAAAGGGGGTAGGTAAAGGCTCAAATCCTTGTTCCTCAAGGGACCGGGAATATATCTCCACCTTTCCCGAGGGGGTCTTAAAACCTCTTTTTTCATATTTCCTGTATTGAACCGCGTGATCATAGGGAATCTTGCAGCCCTTCTTCACCTGCTCGAAGCTGATCCCGGTCGGCTCGAGTACAAAATCCCAGAACTCCTCGATCCTGTCCCAGAAATACTCTCCAAGCCCCAGCCGCCGGGCAAGTCCGTTGATTATC
>JAFDIC010000001.1 GCA_019308525.1 Deltaproteobacteria bacterium | reverse complement strand
CCAACCGGCTTCAAGATTTTGCCGGCCATCAAACGGCTGATGGCGATCAAGGCTAGAGTGGAAAAAATGAGTCCTGAGAAAATACCGAAAACCAGGTCCCATATCTCCTCCTTGAGTTTTTCCATGGGCCGTGCGATTTGCACAACAAATTCACCGTCATCCAGCTTGACCAGGAAAGTCCTCACCCGAAAGGTCACCTCCCGGTTTTTGTCGTGATTCTGGTTGCTCTGTTTGCGTGGGATGATAGCGCTGTCGATGGCCCCGGAGCCCGGCTTCACCGGCGAAAGTGTTACCAGCCTTGCGAGCCCGGATCGGTAGAGTATTTTCCCGGTGCCTGGTTCGTAAACCTCGACCCAATATGTGTCCATAGGATGGGCATTGGAATCGGACGGGGGTGACAGCGCTTTTCTTTGTCTACCCAACGCCATCCTGGTTGCTTTGTACGCTTCCTCTTTCAACACAGTATCCAGGAGCCGGAAAGGTTGTTCGATCAATTCCAAAAAGACGACAACGGAAAACAGCAGGCTGGCAATAAATCCAGCCCCGGTGATGTAAAGTGCAATTCTTGCCTTGATAGTCACTATTCTGGGTCTCTGATGATATATCCCACACCGCGGATGGTTTGAATGATTTTGCCACGGGCGGAATCCTCGATTTTGTGCCTGAGGTTCTTGATGTGAACATCCATGAAATTGAACATGCTGAAGGGGTCGAAATCATCTCCCCATACATGTTCGGCCAGGCTGAATCGTGACACAGCCCTGTTCTTGTTGTAAAGAAGAAACTCGAGAATAGAGAACTCTCTCGGTGTCAGTTCGACCGGTTTCCCCCCTTTGGTGACCTTGCGGCTTACCGTGTCAAGCTCAAGGTCCAGGACCCGGAGCAATGGCGTAGACTGACCACCGGTACGTCTTAGCAGGGCACGCACGCGGGCCAACAATTCCTCCGAGGAAAAGGGCTTGGCCAGGTAGTCATCTGCTCCGAGATCGAGCCCTTTGACCCTGTCTTCCACGGCACCCTTTGCGGTGAGCATGAGCACCGGGGAGTCGATTCCGCCCTTTCGTGCCTGCTCCAGGACGGTCAACCCGTCGATTTTCGGCATCATGATGTCGAGAATGACCGCATCGAAAGGCGTCTCAAACAATTTGTCCAGTGCCTCTTCGCCATCCACAGCGATCTCCACGATATAACGCTGGTTTTCCAAAGTCTTCTGCAACTGTTCCAGCAGCGGGTATTCATCATCCACGATCAAGATTCTCACGTTCAAGCACCCTCCAAGAGATGTCTCCGGATCTTTACCCGGCAAAGGGCGGGAAGCAGGGAAGTACATAGGTTAATAGTTTACCGTTTGAAAAGGAGAAAAACAAGAAAGGCAGGACCAGCCAGCAGATAGACAATCTTACCAGTCTGCCCCGGGGAGCCTGTTCATTGAGCCTGCCTTTTATTCCGAGCACGGCAGCGGGGGCCAGGAATGCCCAGGGGAAAAACAGGCCCGGTGCGGCCATGAAAAAGAACCAGAATGACTCCCTGTGTTGGGAGTTGTCCGCCACAAAGCGCCGGATATGTTCGTTCCAGATAAAGAAACGCCAGAAGTCCGGTTCTCTTAAGTGGATTGCCATACTCCAGGGCAGGGCCACCAGGACGGCGGATAGGATCGGAAGCCAGCTCATACGTAAGAGGTCGGAATAGCGGCGCTCCCAGACCAGGTACGGCCCCAGGGCCAGGGCCGGCACGGCAAAGGCAAGAAAGCCCTTGGTCAAAAAGGAGAGTCCGCAGGCCACGCCGGAGAGCAGCAAGTAGCCAGTTTCTCTGGCAGTGCGTGGCGCGGCTTCCGAGGCGAAATAGAAGAAAATGATACTTGAGGTCAGGAAGAGTGAAAACAGGCTGTCAAGCAAGGCGAAATTGCCCAAGGCAAACACCTCGAGACAGGAAAGGTACACCAGCACGGCCAAGAAGGCCGGGAACCCTTCCCCATCTTTCCCCTCACGGCTCGTTTTGTTAACCAACAGGAATATCAGCAATGCCGAGATGCCCGCGGACATGGCTGAAGGCAGCCTGACGGCAAAATTGTTTTCCCCGAAGAGCAGAATGGAAGCAGCATGCAACCAATAACCAAGCACCGGTTTCTCAAAGTACCGAACACCGTTCAGGTGAGGGACGATCCAGTCTCCCCCTGCAATCATCTCACGGGGAATCTCGGCGTAGCGTGTTTCATCCGGCTCCGCGAGATCACGTGCTCCAAGGGGGATGATGTATGCGAGCAAGAAGAAACAAAGGAGCAGAAACGCATATCCTTTCTTGATGCCTATCGGATGCTGTCTATGGAGCATATCTACCACCCTGTTTGCCCGGTTTCACAATCGACCCTGACAGGCGAGCCATCCCACCCTGCCGGAAACGGCGGATTTGTATATACCCGATTCCTCGATTTTTTCTGTGTGAGAAAGAATGTCGCCGAGGGCCTTGAAGTCAATGTTGCGTTTTGTCGCCTCCCTCAAGAGATCCCGAAACAGGGAGAGGCAGCCAATCCCTTCTGTTTCAGCATGGATGGTCAGCACATTGAGACCATCGGGCCGGATCAACTTCAAAAGGTAGTCGTTGTATGTTTCGACCTTGCATTTCAGACCAACGACTTCATCGTATGTAGGCAGGGTGGTAGGCACCTGGATATGGCGGAACCGTCGACCTCCAACGATCAGTCGGAACAGGGAACGACCGCGGCAGTCGGACTCGAACCGAAAGGGGAACTGTCCCAGCACCTCAAGGGCATCAGGGGTAACCCGCCAGGAGGGTGCGGCAAAACAATCAGGACACTGTCCCAGCAGATCCCTAAGCAGATTGTAACCTCTTTGGAGTTCACAAATCAGGGTATCTTGACCCATCTTTTCCACGCGCGTCTGCCAGTAGTGGTGGTCCCAGGCATGGAGCCCGACTTCATGGCCCGCCCTGGCAGCTTCGCGGATCGAATCCGGGCACTGCTTGCCGATCACCGGACCCGGCCACAGGGTGCCGCGCAAAAGGATATCCCAACCGTAAAGACTGGCCGCCCGCGTCCTGAGCATCTTGCCCAGAAATGCCGGGCGCATCATACGCCAAAGATGACGCCCCATGTTGTCCGGTCCCACCGAAAAGAAGAAGCTGGCCCGAATATGGTATTCAGACAGAAGGTCGATCAGATTTGGAACACCCGTTCGAGTTCCACGCAGGGTGTCCGAATCTATGCGCAATCCCACCGTGACCATACACGATCTCCGACTTGTGGACCACATCCCTTAGAAAGAAATCAAGGGTCTCTTTAACAGATTGATCAAAGGGTATTTCAGGCCTCCACCCGAGTAGTCTCCGGGCCTGACGGATAGAAGGCCTCCGGTGTTCCAGGTCCTGATAGCCAGGGCCGTCAAACTCCCGTGCTTCGACATACTGGATTCCGCCGCCTGGGGGGAAGTATGAACGAAGCGGATGGGAGTCAAATATCTCTTGGAGGATCTTCGCAAGTTCCTCCATGCTGTACTCGTTATCAGGATTGCCAATATTGAAGATGCGGCCGTCACAGCGGCCATCCGGGTTCTCGATTATTCTGAAAAGGCATTCGATTCCGTCCCTGACGTCCGTAAAACAGCGTTTTTGCTTGCCGCCGTCAACGAGGCGAATGGGAGACCCCTCAACCAGGTTCAGGATAAACTGGGTGATCACCCGGGAGCTGCCGATCCTGGCCGATTCCAGAGAATCGAGTTTCGGCCCGATCCAGTTAAAGGGGCGAAACAGGCTGAACTGAAGCCCCCTCTCGGTTCCGTATGCCCAGATGACCCGATCGAGCATCTGCTTGCTGCAAGAGTATATCCATCGTTGTTTCTGTATAGGACCCAGGACTAAGTTTGAACGCTGCTCATCGAATTCGGGATCACCGCACATTCCATAGACCTCGGATGTAGAAGGAAAGACAAGCCGTTTTCCATACTTTACGCAGTATCGGACAATGCGGAGATTTTCTTCAAAGTCGAGTTCGAAGACCCGCAGGGGGTCCCGCACATACTCTATAGGCGTTGCAATGGCAACAAGTGGGATTACAATGTCACATTTGCGCACATGGTACTCAATCCACTCGCGCATGATCGAAATATCCCCTTCTTTGAAATGAAAGTTCGGGTGCCCCATCAGGCGTCTCACGGTATTTGAGCACAAGTCCATGCCATACACTTCGTATCGACCGGTTCCTACTAGCCGCTCGCTCAGGTGATTGCCGATAAAGCCGTTTACCCCGAGGATAAGGACATGTTTTTTCTGCTCATGTTCCACGCTCTTTCCAGGCCGGCCGTTGAATCGCATGCCGGGGGCCAGGTTGAGTTCCAGGGCCAGTTGCCTGCCGCTCTTGTATACTCCGTTTTCAGTCTGGCCGAATTCTACTCTCACCGCCCTGCCGCCGCAGGCGATCTTCAGGGGATCAGTCGAGAGCACCGTGCCTGGGACAACGTCCCCAAAGATTTCCCCCACCTCGACGTCCCAGAAGATACACTTGCGATACCCGAGGTAAGAGAATGCCCCGGGAGAGGGCCGGGTCACGGCCCGCACCAGGTTTCGCACGGTTAGGGCATCCTGTCTCCAGTCGATTTCACCGTCCTGAGGTTTACGCCCTCCAAAATAGCTTGCCGTTGAATGATCTTGGGAAATGGGCTCTACCCTGTTTTCGAGAATCACTGGCAGCAATTCTTCCAGGAGCTCGCCCGCCGCGATGGCAAGCTTTTTGTGCAGGCTCACGGCCGTATCGCTGTCATCAATAGGTACTGGCTTCTGGCCGACAATGTCGCCGTCATCAGGCCGCGGTGTCATATAGTGGAGGGTGACGCCGGTCTCCTTTTCACCGTTGATCAGCACCCAGTTCACCGGGCACCGCCCCCGGTAACGGGGCAGGAGTGAACCATGCAGGTTGAGGCACCCTGCCGGCGGTATGTCCAGAATTTCCTTTCCCACCAGGTTACGGTAGTAGAAGGAGAAAAGAATGTCCGGCCCCATTTCCCTTATTCGTTCTACCCAGAGCGGATGGTTGATATCTTCCGGTGCATAGACCGGGATATCGTGAGAGGCAGCCAGCTCGGCCACCGACTCGAACCAAATATCTTCATGCGGATCGTCTTTATGGGTAAAGACAGCCAAGATATCAAATCCGTGAGCCAAAAGGGCCCTTATGCCCGTGCATCCGATATTATGGTAGGCGAGTACCACGGCTTTCATTGGGTTCTCCTGGGAGTCAAGTTCAAGATTCCTGGTTCACTGCCAGAATTACGGTTCGGTGCCTTATCCCTGTCAGCCGTTGAAGGGCTTGCGCCACGAATCTCCCTAACAAAGAAGCGGGGTCTGCCACGGACATCATGGTAGACGCGGCCGATGTATTCACCCAGCAGGCCGAGGCCTATGAATTGTGCCCCGATAAAAACAAAAAGTACGGCAAAGAGTGTGAATACGCCCTCTGCGCCCCATGGAGCCCCGTACACAAAACGGAGTACCATGAGGAGGGAGCCGAAACCGATGCCGCAGGCAGAGATCAGCACACCCATGAACGAAAGCAGGCGCAGGGGAAAGGTAGACATGGAGGTGAGCAGGTCAAACTGGAGAGAAATAAGCTTCAAAAACCCGTACTTCGACTCTCCATTCCTGCGTGAGGCGTGCCTGACCGGGATCTCGGCGGTGCTTCCTGCAAAGGTGTTGGCCAGAATGGGAATAAAGGTCGAGCGCTCCCGGCACTGTAACATGGCATCAACTATATGGCGCCTGTAAGCCCTCAGCATGCAGCCGTAGTCATGCATCATCACGCCGGTGGTTCTCTGGACTATCCGGTTGACCAGGGTGGAAGCGAAACGTCGAAAGACACTGTTCTTCCTGTTTTGGCGAACAGTACCCACAACGTCTACCCCACGGTCCATCTCTTGAACGAGCCTGGGGATTTCTTCGGGAGGATTCTGGAGGTCTGCGTCCAGGGTAATGAGGATCTCGCCCTTGCTCTGTTCCATGCCTGCAAATACCGCCGCATGTTGGCCGTAATTCCTGTTCAGAATCACGGCGATCACCTCAGGGTGATTCTCAGCAGCGCGGGAGATTATGGCGCGGGAGCCGTCCCTGCTGCCGTCATCCACCAGAATGATCTCAAATGATCGGCGGGTTTTCTTGCAGGATGCGAGGCACCGGTCAATGAGTTCCCGGAGGTTATCTTCTTCGTTATAGACCGGAATAACTATGGAAAGGCCGACCAGGTTCATGCCAGAACTTCCTTTATGGCTGCAACCACTGAGTCCACGTCCTCCAGGGACAAGTCCGGGAAAAGGGGAAGGGAACAGATCCGATCCGAATTCCATTCCGTTGCCGGCAGCGCGCCTTCGGGCAGAGACAATGTTTGGCGGTAATATTTTTGAGTATGCACTGCTCTGAAGTGGATGCCCGTGTCGATATTCCGTTTTTTCAGCTCCCTCATGAAGGTCCCCCGATCCATGCGGGCCCGATTCGTATCAAGTCGGACAACAAACAGGTGCCAGGCGTGACGTGCGGGGTAGAGAGGAGGGGCAAGGGGGAGGATTTCATCCACGCCGGCCAGCAGTTCCCGGTAGCGGCTGGCCAGCAGAGTGCGTTTTTCAATAAATCCATCCAGGCAGCTTAACTGGCTTAAGCCGAGGGCCGCTGCCATGTCAGTCAGGTTGTACTTGAATCCCGGCTCAAGGACTTCGGCCTGGGGAGTTCGGCCCTGTACCCTGCGGTCATAGGCATCCACTCCGAGGCCGTGAAACTTTAGCCGGCGGATGCGTTCAACAAGGTCGGGGTTGTCGGCACAAAACATCCCGCCCTCACCGCAGGTGATGTTTTTGATGGGATGAAAGGAGAAAATGGCTGTGCCCCGCCGGCCGATCCGTTCTCCCCGGTATTCGGTGCCGGCCGCATGGGCGGCGTCCTCGACCAGGTGGATGCCTTTCCCTGAGGCCAGTTGCCGCAGCGGCTCCATGACTTTTCACTTGGGTCCTTATTCCTTTCCCGGTTGATAGGAATATTTCAACAGTTGGTCACAAGAAAACGGCTCAGGTTTTCCCGGCCCAGTTCGAGCCGGAATGTAACAGGTCAAGATGAAGAAAGGATGAAGAGGGCAAGGGGGAGAGGGTGTTTTGCCAGTGGCCCTCACACTGGTAAGGCACTACTTGAGCCTTTTTCCGTCATAGTCTTGATGGCTTTGTAAAAGGTCCAATTTCCCTGTTGCGATTCATCTCGCTATGTATGATTGCGGCGTACGTTAAGCACGGCTCATCACACGAGATTCGCGCGCTCCTGCAAGCCGGATTTCGCAAGCTGTACTTGAACATATACTTGAACCTATTTACTTTGCCATATCAAATTCGACTTTTTTACGAAGTCATCAAGTTTGAGATCATGAAATAGGACAATTTGGAATTCAAGAGGAGTTTTGGGGCAAGATAAGAGATAGGAGGAACAATTTTCAATGAAAAAGACCCCAGAGGGGGCATCGAAACGAAGGAAAGTCCAGCAACGGGATTAGTCGTGCAAGCTCGAAGGGACCTTGCCGGTTGGCTATCCCATGAAGAGGCAGAGGATTTGAGGAGGTCTATAGAGGTTTTCAACCAGGTTGATGAGGGTGACTGGGATTGAAGCTTGTACTGGATACCAATGTCTGTATATACTCTATTTTCAAGGCTCGTAGATCTGAAATTTGCAAGCAGACTGATTCCAAGAGGAGTGAAGGGCTCTGAGATGTAACAGTGATTGGCCCGCTTTCGCCCCTGGCTGTCCGGGTTCAGGAGGCCGGGACCCTGCTGCCCCTAATGGAGAGCAGGAGCCCATGGATATCTTCCAGGATGACATAACCACAGGGAATCAGGATGAGGGTAATGGCGGTCGCAAAGAGGATACCAAAGCCCAGGCTTATGGCCATGGGGATAAGAAACCTGGCCTGGAGGCTCTTTTCCAGAAGCATGGGTGTGAGTCCGGCAAAGGTAGTAAAGGATGTTAGTATGACCGCGCGAAAACGCAAGGCAGTTCCCTTCAGTATCGCTTCATAAGTGCTGGCTCCCCTATCGCGTATCCTGTTGGTTGCATGCACCAGCACCAGGGAATCGTTCACTACCACCCCAGAAAGTCCTACCATCCCAAATAGGCTTACGAGGGTCAGGTTATAGCCTGTTATCAGGTGTCCCAGGAGTGCGCCCAAAAGACCAAAGGGTATCGCGCACATGACGATAAGGGGTTGCGTGAAGGATCTAAAGGGTATGGCCAGAAGGGCATAGATGCAGAAAAGGGCAATACCAAAACCCCTTATTACGTCAGCCAGGGACTCCTTTTGTTCTTTGCCTTCCCCTTCCATCACATATCTCAAGCCAGGGAATTTTGCCTGGATCTGCGGAATGACCCTTGCTTCAAGCTCCGCGCGGATTTCACTGGCGTTTGCCACCTCTTCGTCCACGTCTGCCGTTACCTTGATCACCCTTAGGCGCTGGGTCCGCTCTATTGATGCATAACCCCTGTCCATCGCGACCAGAGCGACCTGGGTGAAGGGGACGGCTGATCGGCCGGGGGTACGTATGCGCATTTCTTCAACATGGCTCAATGATTTCCGCTCTGACTCAGGGTACCTCACCAGGACCTTGACTTCATCTTCACCTCTCTGGAAGCGCATGGCCTCTGCACCGTAAAAGGCGTGCCTGACCTGGCGGGCGAGATCCTCAAGGGTTAGGCCCAGTGCCCTCGCAGCAGGTTTCAGTTTGAGTTGCATTTCGGGCTTACCGGCCTGGAAGCTGTCGCTGATGTCGAATACCCCGGGGTATTGCCTCAGTTCGTCTTTTAGCTCTTCTGCTGCCGCAAGAAGCAGGTCATTGTTGTCATGGGACAGGTGGATCTCAATAGGGTTGCCGGCTCGAAACAGGAATGTCGAAAAGGATACTGACTCGGCATCAGGAATGGGGCCGGCCTCCTCTCTCCACAAGTTGCCTATCTCAAAGGTGCTGATATCCCTCAGTTCACTGTCAATTAGACGAACGATGACCTGTGCCAGATGGCCACCCACGTCTGCCGGCCCGGAGCCGGGGCCATGTCCTCCTGCTGAGCCAACCACCGACTGGATACTGTGAAGGAGGGGCGGTGCGCCAGGGCCCCGTTCCCTGTCGAGCTTGCTCAGGGCCCTTTGCGCGGCCTGTTCGAGATGGGTAACGACATCCACGGTGCGCCCAACCGGGACTCCCGCAGGCATCGTGACCGTGCAGATCATGGTGTCCCCCTCCACCCTGGGGAAGAAGGTGAACCTTATGAACCCACCCTCCCACATCCCCACTGCCAGGAGAAGCAACGAAATGCTCAAGGCCACCGTAGCATAGCGCCATTTGATACACAGCCGTAGGAGCTTGAAGTAGGGGCCGCGAATAAAGGCCTTCAAGCCTCGATCAACAGGGTTCCTCCCCCTGCTTTTTTGCCCGCTCGTTTTTGCTGCCGCCTTACTCCTGGCCAGGTGTGAAGGCAGTATCGTCAGACATTCGACCAGAGACCCCAGCAACACCAAAATGACGACAAGGGGGATATTGCTCATGACCTTTCCCATCCTGCCGGAGGCAAGCAGGAGAGGGTAGAATGCAGCGATGGTGGTTAGCACGGCAAAGATGACAGGCCGTCCCACTTCCAGGGTGCCTTCCACGGCGGCCTTCAGGGGAGGGTATCCAGCCTCTTGTTTCCTGAACACACTTTCCCCGACGATTATGGCATCATCCACCACGATGCCCAGGACCATGATATAGGCAAACAGGGACATCATGTTGATTGTAATTTCGAACTGGGGAAGGAGCCAGAGGCTGATGGCGAAGGAGACGGGAATGCCGAGGGTTACCCAGAAGGCCAGCCTGATGTTCATAAACAATCCGAGGATGATGATAACCAGCACGAGCCCAATTGCCATGTTCTTCAGCAAGAGGTTGATCCTGCTCTTGAGTACGAGGGACATGTCCCTGGTAACTTCAATATCGAGCCCGGCAGGGAGGGTCCCCTTGATCCTTTCCACATATTTCTTCACTGTGTCCGCCACATCGAGGGCCCTCTGATCAGCCACCCTGTACACCCGGATCAAGGCGGCCGGCTTACCGTTGAAGCGGGCGAATCGATCCACGTCCTCGAAACCATCGCTGATCTGCGCTATCCGGCCCAGGGTGACTACGCTGCCATCCGGTTTTGTAATCACGGGGATGTCCAGGTAATCACCAGCATGGTAACGCCGTCCCTTGGTCCGAATCATGATTTCGCTGCCCCCGGTCTTGATGCTCCCGGCAGGCAGATCCAGACTTCCGTGTCGAACCGCTTCAGCCACTTGGCCCAGGGTGAGCCCGTACTGTCTGAGGGTCTTTTCAGATACCTCGATATGGATCTCGCTTTTCCTTGTCCCGGAGACCTGGGCAAGGGTGATTCCAGGGAGATTGGTGATATCATCCTTTATTTTCTCGGCCAGGTGTTTGATGGTCCTCTCGGGTGCGTCACCATAGACTGCAAGCGTGATGACGAAGACCTGCCTGGTCATCTCTCTTACCACAGGCTTCTCGGCTTCCTCCGGAAATGTTGTGATGCGGTCAACCTCGGCCTTGACGTCGTCCAGGAGGCTCTTTATGTCCCACCCTTTCATGACTTCGAGGATCACCGTGCCCGACCCTTCCCTGGCAGTAGATTCGATCCTCTTGATGCCCGCAAGACCCGCGACCCTTTCCTCGATGCGGCGAATGAGGGCTTCCTCTACCTCGGCGGGCGAGGCGCCGGGGTAAGAGGTGGTAATTGAAATCTGATCCAGGGTTGATTCGGGAAAGACCTCCATCTTCATGGTCATTGCCGCAGTGGATCCTGCAACCAGCATGAATACCATCAGCAGGTTGGCCGCAACATGGTTCTCGGCAAACCAGGATATGAACTTCTTCATGGGAATCTGTCCTTTTGATGGCTAGCCAGGAGGAGCGGATGCAGCCCTCCTTCTCTGCCTTTGTTCCGCCAGGTACCTCTCGTACTCGGACAATTGCTCCGGGGAAAGGGTTTTCTTGAGGCGCTTCCTGGTCTTGGCGTTTAGTTTCTTCATGTCGCTGATCAGTTTTTGAACTCCAGAAAAACCTTTCCCGGCGTATTTCCTTCTGATTGACTCTTGTTCCCTGATATGTTCCAGCAAGATTGGGCGAATTTCCATCATCTGTTGGTCAGTGAGGTCAAGCCTTGCTCCGATTTCGGCTATGATTTGATCGGGCGAATGCTTCAATTGCCTTTCTTCCTGGGCGGTTCCTATCAGTTTCCCCTCAGTGTCGGCTGCCCTGACAACCATTCCATCAGTGACCGCCTGTAAGGTTGAGAGAACGGCCAGGTCACCCCTCTTTAGACCTGAGTGGATCAACACCGCGTTCCCCTGGTATTTCGCCACCTCCACTCTCCTGAAGCGAAGTCGGCCCTCGGCATCAACGATCCACACGGTGTTGTCCCCGTGCAAGCATGATCTGGGTATCAGGGCGGCATCCTGTATTGGTTTGCCCTCTATCTCGACCTTCACGAAAAGCCCGGGGGCCAGGGGAGGCCTTTTTGCAAATGGGTTCATGACCCTTACCACCACGCTTATCATCCTTGTCCTTTCATCTATCTTGCCTTCCGCTCTCACCACCTGTCCTTCCCATCTCAGCCGCCTTCCACCTAGCTCGGCCCTCACAACGGCCTTTGATCCGGGGCCATTTCCCTGGGTGAAGCCGGGCACATCAATCCACTGGAGGTCCTTTTCCTCGAGGGGTACCATGATTTCGGCTGCATCGGTGGAATAAATACTTGCAAGGGGTTGGCCCGGAGTCACGTATTGGCCTACATCCACGCTCTCCTGGCTTACTCGGCAGTTGAAAGGGGCCTTCAACCTGGTTCTTTCAAGGTTCAACTTGGCCTTCCTGAGGTCCGCTCGATCTGCTTCAAGCCTTGCCCTGGCGGCCACAAGCTGTGGTTCCCTGGCCACGAGGGGGGGTGGTTTCTTCGAGGTGCCGGAGCCGCCGTGAATGAGTTTCCATTCCTCTCTTGCTGCCGCGGCTTCTTCTTCTGCAAGCCGCAGTCTGCTCTCGGAGTCTTTCACCTTGGCCTTTGCCAGGGTTAGGGCCAGCCTATAGTCTGTAGGATCTATACGAAGGAGAAGGTCTCCCCTTTTGAACTCTCCCCCGTTCACCAGGTTAGGAGATACGTAGACTACTTTCCCTCCTACCTGGGGAACGATAGTTATCTCCCTCAGGGGACGTACGGTGCCATCACATTGGACAAGAACAGGCTGGGTCTTGGGTTCAATCCGTATTGTTCGGACTACGGGTGTTGGATTTGGCGGCATTCGTCTCTTGATCTGGGGTTTGCTTGCCTTGAGCTCGTTCATCCCCCAGTAACTGAGCCCTAACAGGAGTACGGCAATGAGAAAGTGTGTGGAAGATCTAAGGAGCTTCGTCATGGCATTTGATCCTTTTCTATACTGCTGTGCTTGGACCTTGTATCAGAGCGCACGGGTCCCGGGTCACCCCAGCCTCCACCGAGGGCCCTGTAAAGATTGACTCGGTTTATCAGGAGGTCCTGGTCCACTGCAACCAGGTTTTGCTCGGCCTGAAACCTGGTTTGTTGTGCGTCAAGGACATTGATGTAATTGACGAGACCCTTCATGTAGCGGTTTTGCGCGACCTGCTGTGTTGCCCTGGCCTCGGCGAGGAATTCCAGGATCTTTTTTCGGCGCTCGAGTTGCTCTTTTCTTGTCAACAGGGCCCTCTCCACTTCCGAGAATGCGTTCAACACGTTCTTGGCGTAATCGGCCAGCCCTTGCCTGTAACGGGCCTCAGCGGCCTGCTGAGCGGCCTTGAGTTTCCCTGCGTCAAAGAGCGGCATGACAAGGCCTGCGGCGATCCTGCTCAATTCGCTCGAAGGATCAAGGAGTTGGTTTAACTCATCGCTCGAATACCCATAGGTGCCGGTCAAGGAAATCCTTGGAAAACGATTGGCCTTTGCAACGCCCACCAGTGCATTCAGCGCAACGAGCGCGGCCTCGGATGCCCTGATATCCGGGCGACGTCTCAAGAGTTCCGAAGGCACCCCAGGAGGTACCGGCTCGATATGTTTGAAATAGTCTAAAGAGTGAGTTCTGGCGGGACGGGTTTCGGGGTACCGACCAACAAGCACTGCGAGTCTCTGTTGAAGGGTGCCCAGTTGCTGGCGCAGGGGCGGAAGCAAAGCCTCGGTTTGTGCGAGAAGGCGGCGTGCCTGTCTTACGTCCAGGACGGAGATCAGTCCGCGCCTGTAACGATTCTCCACGACCTTCAGGCTAAGGCGATAGGTCCTTATGCTTTCAAGGGTTATCTGGATTCTCCTCTCCAGGGATTCTATCTGGAAGTAGAGAGTAATAGTCTCCGCGACGATTGACTGAGCAATGGTAAGCCTGTCCTCTCGGGCCTTGGCAAGCTCGGCCCTTGCAGCTTCCTCTGTCTTTGCCAGACGACCCCAGAGATCTAGTTCAAAGGAGGCTGGAATCGAGAGTACATGGCTCTTTGTCGTTTCCCTGGAGGTGCCTGTGCCGAACGGGCTGACAGAGGCCTGTCGTTGTCTCTGCGCTCTGGCCTCCAGGTCGAATCTCGGCAGGCGGTCTGCATGGGATTGCACAAGGCGCGAGCGTGCTTCCAGGACCCGGGCTGTGGCCTTCTTTATGTCCCAGTTATTCAAAAGGGCTTCCTCGACAAGCCGGTTCAACAGGGGGTCGCCAAAACTCTCCCACCACTGATCATCGAGTCGGGGCCTGGAGGTGAGATCGCCTGCATATTGATAGGATGGGGCGACAGTGTCCCCAAGGTCGGGAGGCTGAAATTCAGGCCCCAGATTCACGCAGGATCCAAGCGCAAGGATGCTTATGCAAAAAGCGAGAAATGGCAACAGAACACACGGTTTCCTTGTGCTCACAGGCAACTCCCAGCGGTCATATCAACAAAATATAGCCTTTATCCGTAGTTTTATCAATTTTCATCTGTATGGAAGGCAGCGAATCTGTCATCTTCAACAGAGCAAGAAATATACCACCCCAGGCCGCATCGGGGCAAACGGGCAGGCAACCGTAAAAGAGCCTATGATAAGGCTGTGCTCTTGCCATCCTTGCGTGACCTTCCACAAACAGGGGCTGCGTCACAGGCAACAATTGTCGAAAAACAGGCGCCGTTTTCGACAATTATGTCGCATCTTCTGGGCCCGGATCTTTACTCCTTGTATGGGAATTACAGGCGTAATGAAGCACCGTGACCATGATGAAGTTTCCATCATATTCCCCTTCAGATGAACGATGTTTTTCCTCTAAGGACCGATGGATGTAGGGCAAGACAGGGCCTCTCCTTTGTGGAGACGCTCAAGGGCCCTGCCAATTAGTAGGCCGGACAGCTCTGATTCTGTGAAGGGGATCACAGACAAACTTGGGGCTCGAACAGGCTGAGCAGACTTACATCCTGCCCCGCCTCAAAATGGTCACGAGGAGCCAAAACCCCATCACGCCTGCGATGAGAAAGCCTATGAGACCGATGAGGGGTATCCCGTGCCATTTTGGGGGTATATCTGAAAGCACGATCAAGGAGGAACCAATGATAAGGGATGCCAGAACGATAGCAAAGGCCAGCCTGTTGCTTATTCGGTCATGGGTGGAAAGCATGGATTCCAGACCCCTGTGCTCAAACTCCAGCTTTATCTTTCCCAGCCTGGCCTGCCTGAGAATGTCGCGGACCTCCCCGGGAATCTCCATGAGGAGGTGAAGGAAATCCATCCCCGAATCAAAGAGGTCCGAGCCTATGCGCCTGGGATGTAACCTCTCCATCTGTACTCGTTTGATAAAGGGTGCGGCCTGGCTTGTTGCATCGAAGGCGGGATCCAGCTTTCTCCCGAGCCCTTCGGCATTACCAAGGGCCTTTATCATGAGGAATAGATCCGGGGGAATTACGAGCTTGTGCCTGGCGCCGATCTCCAGGAGCTGGTGAAGTATCTTCATGAGATCCAGGTCTTTGAGAGGCCTGTAAAAATGGCGATCTATGAAGTCCCCCATGTCTCGCTCCAGGACCTCATGGTCCGGTTCATCCCTGCTGGTAGTAAGCCTGAGAAAGGCGTCCGTGGCCTTTACCTCGTCCCTCCTCACGATACCCATGACCAGGTCGGCAAAGTTCTCCCGCGTCTTTCTGCTGATCCTTCCCATCATACCGAAATCCAGGTAACATATGACGTTGTTGGGGAGAATAAAGACGTTTCCTGGATGGGGATCAGCGTGGAAGAAACCGTACAAAAAGATCTGCTTCAGGATGAGGTCAAAACCCCTGCGCGCAATCTCCCGCGTATCGAGACCCTCCTGGATCAACCTATCTACGTCAGAGGCCTTGATGCCCCTGATATATTCCATGGTCAAAATGCGTCTGGTGGTGGTTTCACGATAGATTTTCGGGACGTATATAGTCCGGTCGCCCATGAATTGAATGGCAAACCTTTCCACGTGGGCCGCCTCAAAGGTGTAATCAAGCTCCTTCTCTATGGTGCGCGCAAATTCCTCCACCAGCCTCGTCGGTCGATGGATTTCTGCGGCCTTCAAATGTCTCTCCATCAGGGTGGCGATGTGGAGCATTATCTCCAGGTCCACCTCGATTGTCTTCCTGACATTGGGACGTTGCACCTTGACAACCACTTCATCACCGTCCATAAGCCGAGCAAAATGGACCTGGCCGATGGAGGCTGATGCCAGGGGAACCGCCTCGAAATCTATGAAAATGTCCTTTACCGGTGCGCCCAGTTCCATTTCAATGATCTTTTCCACTTCGCCTTTTTCCACCGGAGGAACATGATCCTGGAGCTTTTCCAGTTCCCTGATGAACTCCACGGGTAAGAGATCAGGGCGGGTGGAGAGGAACTGCCCCATTTTGACAAAGGTCGGTCCCAGTTCTTCCAGGGCCATCCTCACCCTCTCGGCCCTGGAAAGGGTCTCTATCTTTTCCCTCCGCTTTCGGGAGATCATCTGGAGGCCTATTTCGATATACTGCTCGATCTTGAGTATGTCGACAAGATCCCCGAATCCATACCTGAAGAGGACGGTCAATATTTGGCGGTATCGTTGTACGTGGCGATACGTTTTTCCTATTATTCCTATCTTTCGAACATGCATGAGGCTGTCCCTTCCCACTTCATCTATCCCTTCATCGCATCCGCACTTTCTTTCGCTCTGACGGGGTGCAAAACAAAAAAATTCCCCTTCCTTGGCCCTGGGACGTCTGTTTGATCCCCGTCCTCAAGCAGATCAAGGGATAGATCTCTATCAGCCCGGCAAAGTGTAGAAAGCTAACCGCTATTCTTGGTGTCCTTTGTGACCTTTTTCTCCAGAGCCTTGATCTTTTTCTCCAGCTTGTCCAAATCCTCCTTTGTGGCCACGTCGGCCTTCTTCATCACCTTTTGGAATATTTCTTCCACCCTGTTTTCAAAGTCTTTCCTGGCATCATCGGATTTTTTCAGGAGTTCGTCAATCAGCTCCTTGCCTTCCTGTTCCGACATTTTGCCCTTGTCTATGATTTCCCTGGCAAGGTCTTCGACCTTATCCTTGGTGATAACAGCAAGGCCTATGCCGGTAAGCATCGTCTTCTTTATGAGATCAAACATAATGTGTCCTCCTTTCCTGTTTATTAGTCTCATGAACGCTCGCAAAATGCGCAGGTCCAACCCCTGAGAGATCAATATGTCGATCTTCGTGCCCCATATTTTAAGAGTGGTAACGTAAGCTTGGATCATGGTGTCCAAATCGCAAGCCGGAGCTTGCTCCTACAGGGAAAAAAGAAGATCTTCCCTCCCCGGAAAGGTCCTGCCTGCCGCTAAAATGGTGTTGTTGAACCACCCTGGTTCCAGAACTCCCGTAATCATGGCTGAATTGCACTAACATGTCCAAAGAATATTCATCAAAGGCTAGATTTTCAAGGCCCGGTTTTGCGGAGTTTTTGGTCCATTCAATCCCTCCCTGGGTCTAATTCCCGGCAGCCTGCTGCCTATGGTCATGTATCACGCCCCCGGGATGTGTCATGGACTTCAGGGTATCCAGGACCCAGGAGTCAGAATCCAGCTATGCCGCCCGGCTTTTCCGCCCGGTGGCCCCGCTGGATTCTTGATACCCCGCGACCTGTTGAGAGGGGCAGTTCATCGTACCGCGCCGGTCCTCGCCCATACCCCTGAGGCGCCTGCAAGCACTCTACAAGTTTTTTTGCTCCTTCATGGTTTCTTCACGATTTTTCCGATGGGATCTGTTCTGCCGGAACAATGGCCACTGGAATATCATGGCTGTGCTGGTAAGTTACGGGTTTTGTTACCTGTTCGCCATTGTACCACTGTCTGGACCATAGATCATCGTGCGTGGCCCGGTGCAGATGCTGAAGTTATTGAAAGCCCGCACATTCAAGATTATCCACGGGGGTGGTTCCTTACAGTTTTCAAAGGCCTCAAGATGTCAGTGTTGGATCCTCAGTACGCCTGCTCCATGCATCTTCCCCTCCTTGAGTATGACAAGCGCCCTGTTCGCCTCTTCCAGGCCAAACTCCTGGACTTCCGGCTTGATCCCTATTTCGGCCGCAAGGGGCAAGAACTTCAGGGCGTCCTTCCTGGCCACGTTTGCCACACTCTTAATCTCCCTTTCGTGCCAGAGGTATCGGGCATAGTCCAGCTCGGGAATCGGATTGACTTTCCTAATGGCATTGATGGTTAACCTTCCACCCTTTTTCAGCACACGAAGGGCCTCCCGAACCGGTTCTCCCACGGGTGTGAAGTCAATGGCACAATCCAACATCTCTGGGGGTGTGTCGCCTGTTGCTCCAACCCAATCGGCTCCCAGTTTCCTGGCCAACTCCTGGTGGGCTGCCTGCCCTGCCCTGGTAAACACAAATACCTGGCAGCCCCAGTGCTTCGCCACCTGGATGGCAATGTGTGCGGAAGCACCGAATCCATAAAGGCCAAGCACTCCCCCTGGCCTTATGCCTGATAACCTCAAAGCCCTGTAGCCGATTATCCCGGCGCACATCAAGGGAGCGGCCTGGGAGTCGGAAAATGCAGGTGGTATGGGATAGGCAAAATCCTGAGACACCGTCGTGTATTGCGCATAACCCCCGGGGGCGTCAAGGCCAGTCGCACGAAATCGGTCACAGAGGTTCTCATCCCCCCTGGTGCAAAATTCACAACCCCCGCAGGAGGAATTGATCCAGGCTATCCCGACCCGATCCCCGATCTCATGCTTGTCGGCTCCAGGCCCGAGGGATTCCACCCTGCCAATGATTTCATGTCCCAATATGACCGGGAATTCGGGGGGTACGAGCCTCCCCTCGATCTCATCCAGTTCGGTGTGGCAGATGCCGCACCTGTCCACCCTTAGGAGGACCTGGTTATTGCCGGGCGTCGGGACCGGGATGTCGGCAGGCTCCAGAGGGGCCTTTTTCAAAGGTAGATCCGGCATGGTTCTCTTGCCTGGACTTGTTTCAATCTCACAAAACTCTTTCAAAATCATGGCCTTCATTGCTCTCCTCCCCGAGCCCGGATCAGTTTGATCCGGTTTTTGCAGGTTGCAAGCCTGGATCCCGTTTAATCCTGGCTTCTCTATATCGCCTGGGCCTGTTGCGGGCTGTAAGCCCCTTCGAGGGGTGGACCAGGGCCGCGCCCTCTGGGCCCGGATCTTTATTTAAGGGCACCGATTCCTTGAGGTCAAGGGAAATTCCGGGAGTGAGAGTGTCCCGGTGGATGATGAACTTTTTCCCTTGACCTTTAATGATTCCATAGTTTATGTTAAAAACATCTGGGTCCTTTTAACTTGGATCATCGTGTTCTCCCTTGAAGGCATTCGCTGCTTTTTCATGATGAGGGCCGATTCCTACGTTGAGGACTTAATATCTTATTTTTCAAGGAGGATAGAAGTCTTGACAGAGGGAGTAGTCAAATGGTTTGATGCCAAGAAGGGTTATGGGTTCATCAGCCAGGAAGATGGCCCGGACGTGTTTTTGCATTTCTCTTCTATCAACATGGATGGGTTTAAGACCCTGAACGAGGGAGACCGCGTCACCTTTGACCTGGAGGAGAGTGACAGGGGCCCAGTTGCAAAGAATGTAGCCAAGTTATAGTTGCCCGTCGTGAGCAAAACTTTCTTGATGCATCCCATCCGGCGGTGATGGGATGCATTTTTTGTGCGCAGGGACCCGGCGGGTTTTGTCGCAGGTCGGCCCACTTGTGCTCCCCGGCGGATGATTGGATGTCGCGATTCTAACAAAAATACTCCACCTTTCTGATCAAGATCCAGCAGGTGCCTCGTAAGACATGAATGAGAGTGACTTACATCAACTGGTTTCTGGAGACAAGGCTGTTACCCTGATCGGTACCGCCCATGTGTCCCGGGAAAGCGCGGACCTTGTTGCGGAGACAATACAGCGGGTGAGGCCGGACACCGTGTGCGTGGAGCTCTGCCAGTCCAGGTACCAGGCCCTCAGGGACAGGGGCAAGTGGCAGGATACGAACCTTTTTACGGTCCTGCGGGAGAAAAAGGCTTCGTTGCTTTTAATGAACATGGTACTGGCATATTTTCAAAAAAAGATAGGGAAGAAGCTGGGCGTCAAACCAGGTGAAGAAATGATTCGGGCCATCCAGGCCGCGGAGGCTGTTGGTGCCGGAATCCATCTCGCTGACAGGGATGTGCGGGTCACCCTTTCGAGGGCATGGCGGAGTATTAGGCTCTGGACTAAAATAAAGCTGCTATTCCAGTTGATTGTCTCTTTCGGGGAGGTGGATTCTCTGAAACAAGAAGACATTGAAGAGATGAAGAAGAAGGACGTGCTGGAGGCACTGCTGAGCGAAATTGGAGAGTCGTTACCAGATGTAAGGCAATACCTTATTGAGGAAAGGGATCAATACCTGGCCTACAACATAAGGAATGCCCCGGGAGACAGGATCGTTGCGGTTGTAGGGGCGGGGCATGTCCCCGGCATAAAGCGGTACTGGGACAAAGCCATACACCTGGAAGACCTGGATCAAATCCCAAAGAAGAGAAAGGCTTCATCCTATTTGAAATGGGGCGTTCCTGTCATCATTCTCGCCCTTATCATCTCGGGGTTCTTCTTTGCCGGAGCAGGCAGCGGCAAAAGCATGGTCAAGTACTGGGTGATAGCGAACGGCGTGCTTGCCGGGCTGGGTGCAGCGGCGGCACTGGCTCACCCGTTGACGATTCTCGCGGCCATTGTGGCCTCTCCCCTGACGTCCCTCAATCCCATGATTGCCGCAGGATGGGTGGCTGGAGTCGTGGAAGTCATTGTGGGGAAACCAAAGGTCAGGGATTTCGAAATGCTCCCGGAGGATATCTCCTCCCTCAAGGGATTCTGGAGGAACAAGGTCACCAGGGTCTTGATGGTCGTAGTCTTCACCAACCTTGGAAGCGCCTTGGGCGCCTTCGTAGCTATTCCTTTCATGCTCAAAGTATTGGCATGAGCGGGGACAGGAATTGAAAAGAGGGGCCATCCGCATTATCCTTCCCCTAACATTCCACTCGCCAAAGGCTGATTGGCTATTACGAGTGCTCCCTGGTGGGTCTTTTCCCAAGGCTCAATAGCGCTCCTGACTCGTAATCACGCCCCCATTATCCTCATAGGGGTCCCTCAATAGGAGAAGGGCTATAGAGGCTTCGGTCGAGATGATCTTCTGGGGCTACTGTGGCCTTCGACAAGGTGTCAGGTCCCCTGTAAGTGCCCAGGAGCAATTTGATTGAGCCTTGGGAAAAGACCCACCAGGAAGCATTGATCGCCGTCACTCAGGCTTTGGGCAACAACCTGTCAACAGGGAGAGCGATGGAAGCTTACTTGCGCCAGTACTCGGGGATCAACAGGGCCACAACCGTGTATATCTCCAGCCGGCCGACAAGCATGCAGAATATCAATACCCACTTCCCCAAGGTGGGGACCAGGATGTAGTTCTTGGTTGGGCCGACCATTCCCAGCCCAGGCCCCACGTTGAAGATGCATGCCGCAACCGAGGCAAAGCTCGAGACCAGGTCCAGGCCCAGTGATGCCATGATCAACAGGGAGATCACGAAGATGACCAGGTACAGGATAAAGAATCCCCAGATACCGCTCAACACTTCCGGTGGTACTACCTTTCTGCCGAGCTTAACGGTGGTGATGGCGTGCGGGTGAATGATGCGAAATACCTCCTGGTATGCGTGCTTGGCAAGCAAGACGAGTCTTATGGTCTTTATGCCGCCTCCCGTAGAACCCGCCATGGCACCAAGAAACATGCACAATACCAAGACCTTCTTGGAAAGGGTCGGCCATTGATCGAAGTTGGCCGTAGCGAAGCCGGTTGTGGTCATGATGGAGCTGACTTGAAATGTCGCATATCTGAAGGCCCTTACAAGGGATCCATACACCGTCCCATAAAGATCGAAGGTGACCAGCAGGATGAATACAAGTAGGATAGTGAGGTAGGCCCTGCACTCCGGGTCCTTTCTGAAGATGGTGAGATCGCCCCTGAGTAACTTGTAATGGAGGGAAAAATTGATTCCTGCAACGATCATGAAGACAATCACAACGGTGTCGAAATAGGGGTTATTGTAATGGGCGATGCTGGCGTTCTTGGGGGAAAACCCTCCTGTAGGCATTGTACAGAAGGCATGGGCTACCGCTTCAAAGATAGGCATTCCGCCGAGGAACAGGAAGAGGATCTCTAGGGCAGTGATGAGGATATACACTTTCCAGAGTGTTTTCGCTGTGTCCGATATCCTGGGTTTCAGCTTATCCACAACGGGGCTCGGTACCTCTGCCTTGTACAGCTGCATGCCCCCTACACCCAGGAAGGGCAGGATAGCAATCGAAAGCACAATGATCCCCATTCCGCCGAACCACTGGGTTATGCTCCTCCACATGAGGAGACCCTTTGGGAGCCCCTCGATGTTCTGGAGTATGGAGGCTCCGGTCGTGGTGAAGCCTGAGAGGGATTCAAAATAGGCATTGGTGAAGTCCGGTATGGCACCGGAGACCACATAGGGGATGGCACCTACAAATCCCGCTGCTATCCAACCAAAAGTCACGATGGCCACTCCGTCACGATGGCCGAGGGATTTTACTTCGTCCTTCTTGGCTGCCAGGTAAAGAAAAGTGCCGATGGCCATGGCAATAATCATGGAATAGAGGAGGGGCATGGAGTCGGGCTCCCCATAAGCCACGGATACGAGGAAGGGAAAGGCCATGGAAAGGCCGAGGAAGAACACCAGGATTCCAATAAAGCGTATCACGGAATGGGTGTGCATCAGAAGTATTCCAGTTTGACCGTAAGCAGCTTCTCCAGTTTCGGGATCACCTTTTGTAGGGCGAAAATTATCAAGCGATCCTTGGGCCTGATAACGCTGTCGCCTCGGGGAATGATGATATCTTCACCTCGGACAATGGCTCCAACCAGGGCTCCCTTTGGAAACTTGACCCTGTACAAGGGTACGTTGACGATATCAGAGGTTTCCAAGGCCTCTGCCTCGATGGCCTCGGCGTGCTCCCCCTTAAGAGGCGCTACAGAAATTATCTTCCCCTTCCTGATATACTGGAGTATCGCCCTGATCGCCGAAAGCCTTGAGCTGACCACCGTATCAATCCCTATCGCCGAAACGAGAGGAATATAACTCAGTTTATCTATCCTGGTGATGTTTTTCTTTGCACCCAGGCCCTTGCCGAGCAGGGATATAAGTACATTGCTCTCTTCGTCACCGGTGATGGCAACGATAAAGTCGGCATCGCGTATGTTTTCCTCTTCAAGCAAGTTCTTATCCGTTCCATCCCCGTTTATGACGATTACCCTTTCCAGTTTCTCGGCCAGGGCCGTACACCTTTCGCTGTCCTTTTCAATGATCTTGGCGTTGATCTTTGTCCGGTCCAGGGCGGTCGCAAGAGCGGTACCTGTCTGACCTCCCCCCACTATTATCACCCTCCTGAGCTCTTCATCCTTTGTGTTCAGTATCCCATAGATTTCTGAAAGCTCATTCCCCCGTACAACCACATAGACAAGATCATCAGCCTGTATGGTATCCTCACCATGTGGGATTATGACCTGTTCGCCCCTCACTATGGCACCAACCAGCATCTTGCCCTCGAGACCCTTGATAGAGAGGAGCTGTTTCCCGGCGAATGGTGAATCAGGTTTGATGGTGATACCTATCAACTTGACCCTACCATCAACAAATTCTATGACGTCGGATGAGCCCGGGAAGATCATGAGGTTCATGATGGTCTCGACCATGAAAGACTCTGGATTGATTATCTGGTCGATGCCCAGCAGGCCGGAACTGAAAAGATCCTTTTCCTGAAGGTACTCAGGATTCCGGATACGGGCTACCTTTAGGATGTATTGGTTCATGATGCGGGCAAGGAGGCAGGCCAGAATGTTTACCTCGTCGCTGTCCGTGGCTGCTACAAGGAGGTCCGCATCCTTTGCGCCGGCCGCCTTGAGTATCCCCGGGCTGGTTCCTGACCCCTGGATGGCCTGGACATCCAGGTTCTCCAGGATCCTTCTTATCTTTTCCGGATCCTTGTCAATAAGGAAGACTTCCTGGTTTTCCTCAGAAAGCTTTTGGGCGATATGGTAGCCCACATCCCCCGCGCCCACAATGATGATCTTCACGACTCCACTCCTGATGGTCTTTCTAAAGATCCGGGTGTCCCCGGCCCCTTCAGACTGATTGGCCATGTTTATAAAAGAAGAGGGTAAAAGTCAATACGGATGTCCTTTAAAGTGCTTGTTTCCCATGGGTACGGAAGTGGGAGGAGGCAATTCAGCTTCCCCGCGCAGCCCCATTTTGATTTCACTGGAAAATCCGGCAAAATGATGCTAAGGTAAAATACACCAAATTGACTAGGAAAAGGCCATAGGATAGCTGAATTGAGTATGATTAGGGAATTGAAGCCTACAGGCATTAACGTTGACGAAGTTAGGCGACATATGAGCAGGTTCCCTGCTACCAATATCCTGGTAGTCGGAGACATAATAATGGATGAATATGTATGGGGAAATGTCTCTCGTATATCCCCGGAGGCCCCGGTGCCAGTGGTGGAAGTCAAAGAGGAGACCAAGCTGCTGGGCGGTGCCGCCAATGTGATAAACAACATATTTTCTCTAGGGGGTCGCCCCCTGCTATGTGGTGTCGTGGGCGAGGACATCACGGGGGAGGAAATCATCGGGGAGATAGGTCGCCTGGGTCTGAGAACTGACGGCATCATCAGGGTCCCTGGCAGGAAATCGAGTATAAAGACCAGGGTCGTTGCGCAAAACCAGCAAGTTGTAAGGTTTGATCGTGAAGACCGAAGGAGTTTGGAAGGGGAAAGCGTCGGAAGGATCTTGAGTTTCATAGAAGATAACCTCAACGAGCTGGATGCCATTATTGTTGCTGATTACGGAAAAGGCGTCGTCACAGGGGAAGTAATGAAGGGCATAAGGGGCCTGGTGGAGAACAGGGACGTCATCATTGCGGTTGACCCCAAGACGGATAACTTCGAGTTTTACAGGGGAATAGACGTAATAACTCCAAACCATCACGAGGCAGGGGCCTTTTGCAGGATAGACATAGAGGATGAGGATTCCCTGATAAGGGCTGGAAGGCACATGCTTCGGGAGCTGGATTGTCGATCAGTATTGATCACCCAGGGGAAGGACGGCATGACCCTGTTTGAAAACGGCGGAGAAATCAGCCACATCTCAACGGTTGCCAAGAAGGTTTTTGATGTGACTGGCGCTGGTGATACGGTGATTTCCACCTTTTGCCTCGGGCTTGCTTCCGGCATGGACCTGAAGGTGGCAGCACTGCTGTCCAATTTCGCCGCGGGAATCGTGGTAGGGGAAGTGGGCACTTCGACGGTAAGGAGGGAAGAGCTTTTAGAAGCCATCTATAACCAGAGAAGGTAAGCCAGGAGAGGGAGGAGATGAATATTTGCATTGTGGGAGTAGGCTATGTTGGCCTGGTGACCGGTACCTGTTTTGCGGAGTTCGGTAACAGCGTGATATGCGTGGATAAGGACGAAGAAAGGATCGAGTCCCTTAAGAAGAACAGGATTCCTATCTTTGAACCTGGACTGGAGGAGATGGTCAGGCGGAACCAGTCTGCCGGCAGGCTGCATTTCACAGTCGACGTGGCAGAGGCGGTTGAAAAGAGCCTCGTCATATTCATTGCCGTGGGGACGCCATCGGACAGCTCGGGTTTTGCAAATCTTGAGTACGTATACCAGGTTGCAAAGACAATTGGCGAACTGATGAAGGGGTACAAGATAATAGTGACCAAGAGCACCGTGCCGGTAGGGACCGGGAAAGAGATAAAGGAGATCATTGCGAAAAACCAGAAGGAGAAGATCGCATTTGATGTCGTCTCCAACCCCGAGTTCTTGAGGGAAGGCTCGGCCATAGAGGACTTTCTTCGTCCAAACCGGGTTATCATAGGGACAGACAGCGAGCAGGCAAAGGCCATAATGAAAGACCTTTACTCTCCCCTTTACCTCATTGAAACCCCGTTTATAATCACAAATGTGGAAACGGCGGAGATGATCAAGTATGCATCCAACGCCTTTTTGGCGACAAAGATTTCCTTTATCAATGAGATGGCAAACATCTGCGAACTGGTGGGAGCAGACGTTCATCAGGTAGCCAAAGGGATGGGACTGGATGGAAGGATAGGCCAGAAGTTCCTGCATCCCGGCCCTGGTTACGGGGGCTCCTGTTTCCCGAAGGACACGAGAGCCATAGTAAAGCTCGCCGAGACTCACGGGTACCAATTCAGAATTGTCAAATCCGTGATAGAAGTCAATGAGAAGCAGTACAGGAGGATGGTGAACAAGGTGAAAAAGGTCGTGGGTGCTCTGGAGGGTAAGCAACTGGGCGTCTTGGGACTGACCTTTAAACCCAATACAGATGATATCAGGGAGTCTCCCGCCATAAAGATAATAGAGGAACTTCAAAAAAAGGGAGCAAAGATATCGGCGTTTGATCCCGCCGGCATGGAGAATGCAAGAAAGATACTAAGAGATGTTACGTTTGTCCAAGATATCTACGATGTGGCAATGGGCGCTGATGCCCTGCTCATAATAACGGAATGGAACCAGTTTCGGTTCCTGGATTGGTCAAGGGTGAAATCTCTCCTCAGGTTACCCACGGTGATAGACTTCAGGAATATCTATGAGCCCAGCAGAATGAAGGATATGGGCTTCAACTACCACTGCGTGGGCAGGACCCATGAGTAAACCGGGGCAGGCCAGGGACGTTAAACTCATATCGAGCATATTCTCGGCCCAGGAGCAATTGATTGACGCGGCCATCGCAAGGATGGAGGATCTATTCGGGCCCGTGGACTGGAGGAGCCCTTTACTGCCATTTGACCGCACCAGATATTATGAGAAGGAAATGGGATGGCCGCTCCAGCGCCGATTCCTCTCATTCCGGAATCTCGTCAGACCGGATGACATTGTTGAAATAAAGTTGAAGACCAACGACCTCGAAGCGGAATTCAGGGTAGGAGACAGGAGGACGGTCAATATTGACCCGGGATATATAGCCCTTGAGAGGATGATCCTGGCCACGGGGAAAAACTATACACACCGCATATACCTCACAAGGGGCATTTATGGGGATCTTACACTGGTCTTCCGGCGGGGCACCTTCACCCCGCTCGAATGGACATACAGGGATTATGCTGATTCTCAGGTCATTGAATATTTCAATCTGGTCAGGGAGAGATACAAGCAAGAGTTGAAGTCCGCCTGCTGATTAGACCATGCAAGAAAAACGCGGAGTAAAGGAGAACGAGACATTGATAAGGAGTATGACAGCTTACGGCCGGGGCGAATATGCTGAGGCTGAAAGACGTGTTGTGGCTGAAATCAAGTCAGTGAACAACCGCTACAGGGACATAATCGTTAGAATTCCGAGATCCTTGCAGACCCTGGAAGAGGAGATCCGATCCCAGGTAGCCGAAAGGATGAGACGCGGACGGATAGAAGTGTTCTTGCAAATAGAGAGAAACGGAACCGAAGACGAATATACCCTGGAACTCAACGTCCCACTCGTGAAGTCTTACATGGGAATCCTGAAAAGGCTGAGTGAGGAGTTCGGTCTTGAACGCAAGGTCTCTGCTGAATCCCTCATCCAGATGAAAGACGTGGTAGTCATGAAACCACAGGAGCTGGACCTGGACTCCATAAGACCATGTCTTAGTGAAGCCTTGAGAATCGCCCTGGATTCCCACGAAAGCATGCGGGTGACGGAGGGAGCGGCAATTGAGGAAGACATTGTGAAGAGGCTATCCCGGATCCAAGAACTCCTTGATGAGATTGAGGGGACAGCGTCGCGCATGCACGAGGAGTATTGGAGGAAACTGAAGGAAAAGATGAGAAGGATATCCGAGGATGTTGAAATTGATGAGAATCGACTTCTCCAGGAAGTAGCCCTTCTGGCTGAACGAGCCGATATTACCGAGGAAATTGTTAGAGTCAGGAGTCACCTCGATCAATTTCGCAAATATACCAGGGTAGATGATGCTATTGGAAGGAGGCTGGACTTCCTAATCCAGGAGATAAACAGGGAGGTGAATACGATCAGCTCAAAGTCCCCTGACTCCTCTATTTCCATCAGGACGGTGGA
Organism: Deltaproteobacteria bacterium; assembly: GCA_019308525.1. Next base: position 24,984 of record JAFDIC010000001.1, on the reverse strand, counting down.
GATCAAGTCGGAATTGGAAAAGATCAGGGAGCAGATCCAGAACATTGAGTAATGCTTCCGCAAATGCCCCATCTGCTGCGTTGCGCCCCATCTTTAGTCAGTGCGGAGTACGTCCATGTACGCCTCATTCCTAAAGATTCGCGCGTCTTGCACCTGCCTGCCGCAGGCAGGTCTGAGGTCTTTGCGGGAGCATGTGAATCTTGGGACCTCCGCGGGAGGCATTGGAGGAAAGGAGGACCGGCATGAGTCAAAAACTTGTGAACATAGGATTTGGAAATTCAGTGGTCTCGAGAAGAGTGGTTGCGATCATCTCCCCGAATGCTGCCCCTATCAAGCGCCTTCGGGATGAAGCCAGGGAGGACAAGAGGCTGATAGATGCGACCCAGGGCAGGAAGACAAGATCAGTCATCATTACGGACAGCAACCACGTGATACTTTCTGCCATACAGTCGGAAACCATTGCCCAGCGTTTCAGCCCGGACTGTATGCTGAGCAAAGAAGACCTGGAAGAATAGGTATGGCAGGCCGCATCTATGTGATTTCCGGCCCATCGGGTGTAGGCAAGTCCACGATACTGGATCAGGTGGTCAAGAGAGTCGGGGGGCTGGGATACAGTGTTTCTCATACGAGCCGCAAACCGAGGAAAAATGAGGTAAACGGGGAGGACTATCACTTTGTTTCCAGAGAAGAATTCCTCAGGATGGTAGATGAGGGCGCCTTTGTGGAGTGGGCCCGGGTCTATGATGATTATTACGGGACTTCCTTCAGGGAGGTTGAAGACAAATTGGATAAGGGCCTCGATCTTGTGATGGACCTGGATACCCAGGGCGCCAGGAGCATCAAGGAACGATTCAATGAATCCGTGCTCATATTCATTTTGCCGCCATCAATGGAAGAGCTTGAAAGGAGGCTGTGGGGAAGGGGCACGGATGGGGAGGGAGTGATCGCTAACAGGTTGGAGAAGGCAATAAAGGAAATAAACTCTTGCATATGGTATGACTACATTGTTTTTAACAGGAATGTGGATGACTCCGTACACCAGGTTGAATCCATAATTACATCAGAGAGATGTCGCACCTCGGCCCAGCTCTCCAAAGTAGAAAAGATCTTCGACATAGAGATTTCCGGGAAACAGTAAATAGATCAGGAAACACCGCCCTGAGTTCGTGGGAGTATTAGCCATGGTCGGAGCCCTGTTGATCCCTGGTATCAACGCGTCCAGGATGGCCTTGAGTCAAGGGAAGGTTAAGATCAGGGAAATCCTGATCAAAGAAGGGAAAAAAGGACCGAGGAGCGGGGAGATAATAGAAATGGCCGCAGAGCGGGGGGTGGACGTAAAGTTCGTGAAGGGGAAGAAACTGGACCATCTACTGCCATCCGTAGCCCACCAAGGAGTTGTTGCGGTGGCAGAGGAATTTCAATACACTCCGTTCGAAGAGCTCGTGGGCGAGGCCTTGAAGACCCCGGGTTATTCCCTCCTGCTTGTCGCGGACCATATTACGGACGAGGGGAATCTCGGGTCGCTTGTGAGGACGGGGGCCTTCTTCGGTGTTCATGGCCTCGTATTGCCAAAGGACCGCTCGGCAAAGGTAACGGAAACCGTCATCAAGAGATCGGCCGGCGGCTGGTTTTCCCTCCCCATTGCCAGGGTCGTGAACCTGGGCAGGTCCCTGGACGAATTGAATCGCAAGGGATTCTGGATCGTGGGGGCTTCTGTGGAGGGCTCGGAGTCAATCTATGAGTTCGACTGGAACAGGGACGCGGTGCTTATCCTCGGCAATGAGGCCAAGGGTTTGAGTCAATCCACAGCGAAGAGGTGTCACCAATTGGTCAGAATCCCATGTGCAGGCCCTATGGATTCACTCAACGTATCCGTTGCAGGAGGGATAATACTGGCTGAGATCATGAGACAGAGGAGCCGGGTGGCTTCGTAGAAAGTTCAATTTCAGTTCGACAAGCTCGTGACTTTGAGCACAGCCGAAGGGTTATTGGAGAGACCAAGGGTTTTCGGTTGACAAAGTAAGGTTGCCAGGTATATGGTTTTTCAAGGATAAGGAATAGCCTGAGGGCTAGATAGATGAGTGCTCAAATTTCAGGTTCCCACCCACGGGACCTGATGCCTCCTACGGTGAGTGATTTCATACTCGCCTTCATGAGAGCTATCAATACTGGCCGACTTTACGCGCAAGGTCACGAGCTTCTCGCCAAACATCTCCACCAACTGAATGTAAAGACTCAAAAGGCCATGGCCGATAAGCCCTCTCTATTTATCGGACTGGCAAGGGACAGTATCTACTTTGAAGGCTCCTTCCACAGGATCAACGAACCAAACATCCAAAAGTTCTTGGCATTTTTCCATTTCCTGGGAATATCCTCCCTGGTGGTGGGGAAGGGGATCGCTGAAAGAGAGCTTGAATCATTTGTCAGCATACTTGCAGGGGCGAAGAGGGGGCAGGGAAGCGATGTTGTCGCCGCCCTTGGCCGGGAAAATGTGAGAAATGTCAGGGTTGGCCTGCTCGACTATTCCATCTTTGCCTCTGTCCAAGCCATTGCTTCTCATCTGACCCGAGACATGGAAGATGAGACCTTATGGCGACAACTTATCCTCCAACCAGCCGGGGCGGGTCCCTTCAGCCTAAGCGAAGAGCAGATCCAGAAGCTGATAAGCATTTGCGAAGATAGCGATGGACTCAAAGAGATGCTCTTGCAGTTGGACAAAGGCCTGTCCGGGGTGAGCCTGGAACACAGAGGCATTCTTATTGGTAACTTTATCCATAATGTGGGCAACGTGCTCTCCAGGGTGGATAGGGATAAGAGGAAGTCCTTCACCTTGAGAATGGCGGAGGTCCTGGATACTCTGGGGCCACGCTTGAGGGTTCAAGTCCTCGGATCGAGTGACCCGGATGATTTCATGGGCAGGGAGAGCCATGTAGTCAGCGAAATCCTTGATGGATTGAGTGAGGATCAACTGCTCGGAGTCCTCCAGGAGGCCGTAGGAGAGAGAGGCATAAGGTCAACCCCTTTCAATAACCTCTTCAAATGCGCTGTTTCGAGGTACAGAGACCCTGGTCTTCTGCTGGATTCCGTTAGAAAGAAGATAGAACTTGCCGTCCAGCAAAAGGCAGCCAAAGAGTTGGCAAACTGGCAGGACCTGGAACAGCTCCTGGTAAGACACCAGGAGGCGGCTGAATTCCATGCAAGGTACCGGCAACAGATTGAAGGCCTTGCTGCGTCCCTCAGCATAAAAGAATTTAGTGTGGAAGGCCAGGAAACGGGGAGATTGCTTGGGACGATCAGCCCGGAGTCATTGAGGAAGTCCAAGGCGTGGCTGATAGTTGATCTGATCGGTCAAGACAGGGAGGGACAGAGTGAGATTCTCCTCCTCGCCTTGTTGGACAGGCTCGGGGAACTACTTGCACAATTCGTTGGTGGCAAAGACTACGGGACGGCCGGTGATCTGATAAAGGAGGTGCACCTTGCTCTGGGGGATTGCCTTGATAGGCAAGCTGTAAGAGATCGAATCAACTCCTTGCTCACGGGGGAAGATGTGAAATCTCTGTTCATGGGATTGTTGAGTCAATGCAAAACCTACGCTTCAAGGGAAACCGTTTCATTGGATGCCCTGTGCCGGATGTTCCTGTCAAGGGCTGGTGACCTCCTTGTGGATGTCTTCCTCGGCGTTGAAGACGGCCAGGAGGGCAAGACCCGCTGGTTGAAAAAGTCTATGGCATCCCTTGGACCATATGTGAGCGCCCCCCTGGTGCAAAGGTTTGAACAAACGGATGATCATGATGAGATCCTGATGCTCCTAGAGATCGCTCCCTTGTGCGAGGCACCAGGCATCGCTCCTATAATAGTTAAGCTTCTGGGGCACAGGGAATTCGATATTCGTCTCAAGGCGATAGAGGCCGCGGGTCCCTTGAAGGCTGAGGAGGCGGTGCCTGTGTTATCTGAAATGGTTTCCCATAGGTCTTGGCTGAGAACCAAGAAAAAAAGGGCCCTCCAGGCGGCCGCGGTCAAGGCGCTGGCCGAGATCGGAAGCGAGGGCTGTAAAGAAACTCTTCGCCGGGTGATCAAGGAGGGGCCAGGTGACCTTCGATCCCTGTGTAAAGACCTGGTTTGACTGATTTGTAGCCGATTATGGAAACTTCCAATAAGCGGAAAAAACTTCATTCTTTTTATGGGGACCTCTATTTTAGGTTCCTGCGTGGCATACGTGCCGCCCTACTCTACGGGGAGGAGCATTCTGAATCAAAGAGAAGGACCAAGGAGTTCTTTGTGCCTTTGACAAAATACCTGTCCCGCAAGTCGTCCCTTACCATTCTTTTCCTCCATGGCGAAGTGGTGGTCGAAAATACGCGCATAGAGGATCTGGCTGAAAGTCATCTTAAGCTCATAAAGCGAATGGAGGAAATGAAGCTCCAGCGGATTCAGTTCCGGCGAGGCACAACTGGGAAGGAAGTTCATTTTTTTCTCAAGCTACTGCCGCCACTGTTGAAAAACCCGGCAAACGCTGATGTGATTCTGGCAAAGAACCAGCATCGATTCCCGCATATCCTCTCTGGCGCTCTTCCTTTCGGGGATACATCCCAGATCTCGGAAGAAGAGGCGCCAATGGGAATTCAGTCCATGCGCCAAGCAATGTTGTCCTTGGTGGGGAACTTGAAGGATATCTTTGCAGCCCTTGATGGACCGCTTTCCTACAATAGATTGTCTCTGGCAAAGGATACCACTGAGAGGTTAAAGGGAAACATTGAGCAAGGTGAAATTACATTAAAGACGATAATCTATAGGCGGAGCAGCGATCCTGATCCCTATATCCATGCAATAAACGTATCAGCCCTCTGCATGGCCCTCTCTCAGGAGCTTGGCCTTGAAGAATCAACGACACTGGACATGGGCCTGGGAGGACTCCTTCATGACATCGGCTTGCACTTGACCCCCACTGTCTCCATGTCTAACACCCAAGCCTTGAACCTTGCAGAGAAGAAACGAAGATGGGAACATCCTATTCGAGGGGCTGAGATCCTTTTGGCCACCCCCGGCATGCCGGATATACCTCCTCTAATGGCCTATGAACACCACCTCCACTATGACGGGGGCGGGTATCCCAGGCATGTGAACAAGAGGGATCTTAACCTATCCGGCATGCTGGTCTGCATTGCGGATACTTATGACAATCTGCGCCGTAACAGGCCAACCCAGAAGGCCCTCCCAATGAAAAAGGTTCTTGACTGGATGGACCTTCAAATTGGTAAGCGTTTCCATCCTATACTGCTCAAGAAGTTTCGCGCAATGGTAAAGGATCTCTCAAAGGATGAACTCTTACATGGTGCCTGATTCAAGAATTCTGACGAGCAGCATTTTGGCCCTTTCAAACAGCAATTAGGACCGTGTTTCCTTTCTGGTGTGACTGTCGAAAAGAGCGGTTTTCCTGAGGTGGACAGGCCTGGGAGCCTTGAAACAGAGGAAAGGAACTCACGGTCGTTTTCACCGTTTCAAATATCTAGAATGATACCCTGGAGAGAGAACATGTGGAAGCGGGATCTTTGCCAAACTTTCTTTCTCGTCATACCTTCATCCTGACGCAATGTCGGGGCCAAGGAAATCCGATCCAAGAACCTCCTCAACAGGTCAAAGACCCTTCACCGATACATTAACCCATTCGTGGACTGCTGGCTCGATTGCAGATACTACTCCATTGTCGACTGTTCATTTGCGGTATTCAAGCGATGACGAGGTCCGGCACCAGCCCTCGTGCGTGTGGGTCGAGCGAAATCAAGCAGAATCTTGACAAAAAAGTTAAACTTGATATATTAAAAAGATAGTTAAACTGTGTGCGACTTTCCAGGAACGACACTAATGGGTAAAAAGACTCTACAGGAGAAAAAGGCGGATGCTATCAGGCGCATAAAAGAGGCGGCAACAGAGGTGTTTGCAGAAGTCGGGTTTGAAGGGGCAAGGATTGAAGAGATCGCAAAGAGGGCGGGGGTGAACAAGGCGATGATCTATTATCGAATCGGTGACAAGCAGGCCCTGTATGCTGCCGCGATCCATGACGTGTTTTCAGACACCCTGGGACGCGTCACCAAGGACATGGGCGGTGACAAGGACCCAAGAGAAAAGCTGAAGAACTACATCTGCAATCTCAGTCTTACAATGGAGAAGCATCCCTACCTGCCTTCGATTATGCTCAGGGAGCTTGCCTTGGGGGGGAAGAACCTGCCGGAGGTCGCCCAGAAAGATATTTTTCGACTCGTGAGGGTTATCATGAAGATTCTTGAGGAAGGGGTGGAGAAGGGAGTGTTCAGGAGGACGAATCCTCTGATCGTACATACGATGATTGTTGGTGCCGTATTGCTCCACAGGAGAATCCAGGTAATCAGTCCGACCATCCGCTCCATGCCCAAGGAGATGAAGGGCATGATCCTGGAGGATCCGAGGAATATTGCGGACAGGGTCTTTGAGCTTGTGCTGCGGGCGGTAACAAGAGGCGACAGTAATTGAGGAAATACGAGGGCCTTGACGGCGATGAAAGGGACAAAGGATATTTTGAGGTAGGGCGGCAATGAAGAAAAAGATCATACCAATCTTGTTGGTGGCGCTCTTGGGGGGTGTGGGTTTACTCGTCTACATGGGACAGAGAAAGGCAAAGCTCAAGGAGATTTACTATTCAGGGATCATAGAAGCCAGGAGGTCTGATTTGGCATTCCAGGTGAATGGAAAGGTCACCAGAGTCCTGGTGGACGAGGGAGAGGCAGTCAAGGAAGGTCAAACCCTGGTGGAGTTGGATCGATCGGAATACCTGGCCCGCAAGAAACAGGCGGCGGCGAACTTGGATGCGGCACGGAGGACTCTCCGCCGGCTGGAGTTTGAACTGGAAATCCAAAGGGAGGCACTCCCCGCAGATGTTGACCGGGCAAGGGCAGGTGTGGAGGCACTGAAAGCGAAGTTGAAGGAGCTGGAGTCCGGATACCGGGTCCAGGAAATAGAGCAGGCAAGACAGGCCCTTCTCGCAGCCAAGGCCGCAATGATTGAGGCCAAAAAGGACAAGGAGAGACAAGAAAGGCTGTATCGCGGGAAAATAGTTTCTGAAAGGGCCCTCGACCTTGCCAGGCTCAAGTACGAGACCGCTTCGAGGGAATACAGAAAGGCTGGGGAGAGGTACGCTCAGTTGAGGGAAGGATTCCGAAGGGAGACAATCCAGACGACCAGGGCCAGACTCAATGAAGCGAAAGCGGTGGTGAGGCGGGCCCTGAGCAACCTGAAGAAGATAGACGCGGTGAAGCAGGAGGTCGAAGCGGCGAAATGGAAGGTAAAGGCAGCGGAGGCAGAAGTTGAGCTGGCAGAAACCTTGTTGGGCTATACCCGGCTGAAGGCCACCTTTGATGGCATAATCACGAGCAGGAACATAGAGCCTGGAGAGGTGGTATCACCTGGTCGCGAGGTCATTTCCCTTTCAGACTTATCGACGGTAGACTTGAAGATCTTCGTGAACGAGACGGAGATCGGGAAAGTGAAGCCGGGCCAAAAGGTGGAGGTCAGGATCGATACGTTTCCGGAAAAAAAGTACTGGGGCAAGGTCGCCTTTATCTCCCCGGAAGCAGAGTTTACACCGAAGATGATTCAGACCCAGAAGGAGAGGGTCAAGCTCGTGTACCTGGTCAAGGTATCCATACCGAATCCATCCCTTGAGCTGAAGCCGGGCATGCCTGCGGATGCCTGGTTCAGGCAGGAGGGTGGTTAACAGGATGATGCCATGAAACCGATGGTGCTGTTGAAGGACGTCTCAAAGAACTATGGGTCTGTCAGGGCCGTAAGCAATGTGAGCCTTGAGATCCCCCGGAGCAGGATATTTGGTCTCATCGGATCAGACGGTGCAGGGAAATCCACACTGCTTCGAATGGTTGCCACCATGATCAAACCTTCCTCCGGGCAAATCCTCCTGGATGGCCTGGATGTTTCGAGGGAAAAAGACAGGGTGAAGCCCCTGATTGGATACATGCCTCAGAGGTTCGGTCTTTACAGGGATCTCACGGTGGAGGAAAACCTCGACTTCTTCATGGATATCTTCGGAATAAGGGGCATGGAGAGGAGAAGGAGGAAGGAGAGATACCTGGGTTTTTCCAACTTACTCCCATTCCTGGATCGGTCGGCAGGGGATCTTTCGGGGGGAATGAGGCAGAAGCTTGGTCTTGCCTGCGTTTTGGTTCACCAGCCGAAGGTCCTGCTCCTGGACGAGCCCACGAACGGGGTTGACCCCGTATCAAGGCAGGAATTCTGGGAGATCCTCCAGGAGATGCGGGATCAAGGCATGACGATCATGATTTCCACCGCTTACCTGGAGGAAGGGGAAGAATGTGACCAGCTCGCGATCATGCACAGGTCCAGGATCCTTGCCAGGGGGACGCCCCAGGATGTCAAGGCCTTCCATGCGGACCTGGAGGAGGCCATGGTAGAGCACATTGCAAAGGAGGACGAGGCCCTTGCCCGTGAAGGCTTCAGAATCTGACGCCGTACGCGTAGAAAGGCTTGAGAAGAAATTCGGGTCTTTTGTGGCAGTGGACAAGATCTCTTTTTCAGTCAAGCGGGGTGAAATATTCGGTTTCTTGGGCCCCAACGGCGCGGGCAAATCCACTACCATCCGCATCCTGTGCGGGATCATAAGGCCGACTTCAGGCACGGGTCAGGTTGCAGGGTTCGACATATGGAAAGAGGGTGAAGAGATAAAGCAGAAGATCGGGTACATGTCTCAAAGGTTTTCTCTGTATGAAGATATGACCCCCTTCGAGAATATCCGGTTCTACCTGGGCATTTACAAGGTGCAACAGCATCTCTGGGAAGAGAAGATAGCCTGGGCACTGAGGATGACCCGCCTGGAAGAGCACAGAAACAGGCTCACCATGGAACTTCCGCCCGGAGTGCGACAGAGGCTTGCACTCGGATGCGCTTTACTCCATTCCCCGGAGATCATCTTTCTTGACGAACCCACGGCAGGAGTGGATCCCATCACCCGTCGGCACTTTTGGGAGTTCATCACGCTCCTGGCGGAAAGCGGGGTCACTGTTTTCGTCACCACCCATTACATGGATGAGGCTAAGAATTGTGAGCGGATAGCCATGATCAACGAGGGACGCATAGCCGCCATGGGAAGCCCGGCGGAGATCATCAGGGAAGTGTTGCCCGATCACCCGGAGGCGGACCTGAATGATGCCTTTCTCAGGCTGATGACCAGGAGGTGAACATTGAATCCAGGCAAGGTGAAAGCTGTCGCCCGCAAGGAGTTCTACCACCTGATCAGAGATTTCAGGAGCCTGTACCTGGCCTTCATAATTCCCGTCGTCCTGATCCTGCTCTTCGGGTATGCCCTCAGCCTGGACGTGGAGGACATAAGGACCGTGGTGGTGGACTATGACAGGAGCGATCTGAGCCGGGATTTTGCGGCCAGGCTGAATGCATCGTCCTATTTTGATGTACTGGGGTACCTGCCGGACATCAGAGCTGCAACAGGGTATCTCGACCAGGGAGAGGCGACCATTGCCCTGATCTTGCCCCCGGGATGGACCAGTGAACTGAGGGCGGACCGGGAGGTACCCATCCAGGTGCTCATTGATGCCAGCGACCCCAACTACGCAGGCCTCTCCAGGAGCTACATCATAGCCTTTGTTGAAGATTACAACAGGGGCCGCCTCCTGGAATTTCTCAATCGCCATGGCCTTGAAGAGATCAAGGAGCCCGTGGAAGCCAGGTTCAGGGTCTGGTTCAACGAGGACCTGGAAAGCAGGAATTTCATCATACCCGGCATAATCGCGGTCATAATAGTCATAGTCGGTGCCCTCCTGACATCCCTTGTAATAGCGAGGGAGTATGAAAACGGCACAATGGAGACTATCCTCTCCCTTCCCCTGGGTGGGGGAGAGTTCCTGGTCGGAAAGGCGATCCCCTATTTTTTTATCGGACTTACGGACGTCTTGATTGCGGTTCTCATGGGCCAGGTGCTCTATGGTATCATTATCAAGTCCAGTTTTTGGTTGATGGTACTGGCTTCGGCCCTTTATCTCTCCGTTGCCCTGGGGCTGGGGTTGCTCATCTCGGTGGCTACCAGATCTCAACTCATTGCCAACCAGATGGCCATACTGGTTACCTATATGCCGTCTTTTCTCCTCTCAGACTTCGTCTTTCCCGTGGGCAATATGCCGCGGGTGCTACAGGACATAAGCCGTGTCATCCCGGCCACATATTTCATAGATATCCTCAACGGCCTTTACCTCAGGAGACTCGGCCTGGCCCACCTCTGGCACGACTACCTTGTGCTGTTGGCGATGTGCCTGGTACTCCTCGGGGTGACCTACCGCCTCTTGAGAAGGGAGGGAATGTGATTTGAGCTGGGTCCGTGTGCGGGAACTGGTGAGGAAAGAATTTATCCAGCTGTTCAGGGACAAGAAGAACAGGCCTCTCCTGGTCGTTTCGCCCTTCGTGCAACTGCTGATCTTCGGGTACGTGGTTACCACTGACGTGAGAGATGTCAGGGTGGGGGTGTTGGACTACTCCCACAGCATTGAAAGTCGGAGACTCCTTGACGCCCTGGATGCCAACAGGACCTTCAGGATTACCCGTTACGTGGGAGATTCCGAGACCCTGGAGGATATCCTCTTGAAGAGGCAGGTGGATATCGCAGTAAAGATTCCTCCTGATTTCTCCAGACGAATCAGAGAAAAGGATTCCGCGAAAATACAGGTCCTTGTGGACGGGACCATGAGCAACATGGCCATGGTCCGGATCGGGTACGCGGTTCTTGTATTGAACGGGCTGAACCAGGCGTTTATCAGGGAGCTATACGCCCGGAAGCTTGAATACGGCAAGGTGGATGCCCGGTTGCGCACCTGGTACAATCCCAACCTGGAAAGCAGGAACTTCTATGTGCCTGCGATAGTCGCGGTACTGGTAATGATCCTTTCGCTACTGTTGACTTCCATGGCCATAATAAGGGAGAAAGAAAAGGGGACCATCGAACAACTGATCGTCACCCCCTTAGGTCGGGGGGAGTTCGTCCTGGGCAAGACCGTACCGTACGTAATCATTGCACTGGGGCAGATGGTCATGGTCACCCTCTTTGCCGTGTTTTGGTTCTCGATTCCCTTTCGCGGCAATATTGCACTGATCTTCCTGGGCACGTGCCTGTTTCTCCTGAGCACCCTGGGAATAGGTCTTTTCATTTCCACCGTATCTTCCACCCAGCAGCAGGCTGTAATGACCACCTTCTTTTTCCTGATGCCCTTTTTCATGTTCAGCGGGTTCGTATTCCCGGTAGCAAACATGCCTGTTCTTGTCCGGTGGATCGCCTACCTGAATCCCCTGATGTATTTCCTCGTGATCGTCAGGGGTGTCTTTCTAAAGGGAGTGGGGCTTGGGGTTTTGTGGCCCCAATTCCTGGCTATGACCGTCATTGGCATGGCCGTGTTCTGGGGCGCCCTGAATCGATTCCGGAAGACACTCGACTAAGAGATCTCCCAGGGGCTACCACCAATTACTTCGATAACTATCCTGCGGAATCCTACCCCGGTGCCACGGAGGTGACAGTAAAGAGAAAACTTGGTTTGGAGCCGGACAGAGTTTCAAGGAGGTACTATTGTTGCCCTTTCTATCTCGATTAGGCAAGGTGTTCATTGACAAATGGTTTTTCTTGAGCTAAAATTAATAAGATTAAACAGAACTTAGGGGTTTCACCCCAGTTGGAATGATGGAATAACGGGGCGTGGCCCTTGGGGTCCTTTCGCGGTAAATGAGCGGCTTGTGTGCACTAGGACAGGATAGGGGATGATGTCTGAGAGTTATTCCGATACTGGCAAACACCCCGCCGAAGGGGCGGCGGGATACCAGGAGCATGCCAAGCTTCCAAAGGAAGACACCTGGCCGGAGAGGAGGCTTGGAAGAGACCGCCGATCGGGTAAGGATAGAAGAAAAAAACAAGATCCCATTGATTTCACTGACCGCAGGAAAGGCCGGGACCGGCGTGTAAAGGAACGGCGAAAGAGAACTATCAGAATTTCCATTTTCACCAAGCTGTCCATCCTGTCCACCTTGCTGATATTCTTGGTAATAATTACGACAAGCTTTCTTATCCTGGAGAGGCAAAAGAGGCAGTTCATCGGGCAATTGGTAAACCTTGGCGAAAGCCTTGTACGCATTGTGGGCAACAACGCACGAGACAAGCTCCTGGGAGAGGAGGATCTGGCCCTCTTCCAGCTTGTCAATGACGTTGCTCAGAATGAGCAGGTCATCTACGCCCTCATTGTGGACCACAGGAACATAATAAGGGCCCACAGTAAGATAGAGGAGGTGAACAAACCCTATTCCCTTCCCCCGCTGCGCAAGGCCGCTGGCAGCGGAGAGGATGTTCGGGTGTCCTTTTTCCCCTACGATGGGAAGGAGGCCCTGTTCTTTGAAAGCCCCATTGTCTACCAGAAAATCAAAGTGGGGAAAGTTTACCTCGCGATCACGCAAGAGAAGGTCCTTCAAAACATCAAGGATGCGAGGACATTTACCTGGCTTCTCACAGCGGTGATCACCATGCTTGGGATCCCCTTGAGCCTGATCTTGAGCACATATTTCTCCGGGCCAATAAGGAAGCTCAGGCAAGGCACAAAGGCATTGGGAACTGGCCGGCTGGATTACAGAGTTCGAATCGAGAGGAACGACGAACTGGGTGACCTGGCATTGGCCTTCAACAGGATGGCAGAAGACCTGGAACTGAAAGAAAGAATCAAGGATTCCTTCGGGAGATATGTGGCACCTGAAATAGTGGAGAAGATCCTCGCAAACCCTGACAACAAATGGATGAAGGGGTTAAAGGTAGAGGTCACGGTCCTGTTTGTGGATATAAGGGGTTTTACAGCCCTATCGGAAAAAAAGGACCCCGAGGGGATCGTCGATTTGCTTAATGCCTATTTCTCCCAGGTGACTGAAGCTGTTATCAAGCATGGGGGGCATATCAACAAATTTCTCGGGGACGAGGCACTGGCCGTATTCGGGGCCCCTGTCTCTAATACCATGCACGCTCAATCCGCGGTGAGGTGCGCCTTGGAGATCCAGACCCGTATTTCAAGGCTGAACGGAGAAGGGAAACTGGGGGAGGACGGCATAAAGGTGGGCATAGGAGTCAACACCGGAGAAATGGTGGCCGGGAATCTGGGGTCCCCGAGAAGAATGGAATACACGGTCATAGGGGACAATGTGAACGTGGCCTCACGAATCACCTCCATTGCCAAGGAGGGCGAGATACTGGTCAGTGGCAGCACGTACGATATGGCGGTGGATGGCGGTGAGTTCCGGTTTGAGGAGATGGGCCGGGTTACGGTAAGGGGGAGGAGTGAGGGGATCAGGATTTACAAGGTCGTGGGTCCAGGAAGAGGGGAAAGCTAGGGCATGAAAAACAGGGCAGCAAGTGGTTCAAGGATCTTTTTGCAGTTGTGCGTCATGCTTGTGTTGTTCCCGTGGGTAGGTGGTTGCATCCCGGCCCTATCGGACAGGGACCAGGGCTTGTCCACCCCGGCGGGAAAGAGAACGGGCATGACTTTTCGCTCTGCCCTTTGAGAAAGGGAGGCACGTAGTCATACCTTTGAAAGAAGAAAAAAAGGGAGGTCTCCGGCCTGAAGGGTACCAGGTCGTCCCCATCCTTCGCTACCACAGGTTTGGGAAGGACTGCAATCCTCCTCTTTGTATCTCTCCTCAGTCCTTTGAACTACAAATGAGATATTTGAAGGATCATGGTTATAGAGTGATAACACTGGATGACATGAAGGGGTTTTTGAAGTACCGGAGGAGGATCCCTGAGAGGTCGGTGGTTATTACGATCGATGACGGCGACAAGTCCTTCTACGATATCGCCCTCCCCATCCTGAACAAGTATGGTTTCAAGGCCGCCCTTTTCATATACACTGATTTCATAGGCACGTCGGACAAGGCACTGACCTGGGATCAATTACGGGAAATAAAGGCCCTGGGTTTTGAGATCGGTTCCCACGGGGTATCCCGTGGAAGCGTGACAGGGCAGAAACCCGGAAAGGATGAACGGGGATACCTGGACAGGGTGGAAAAGGATCTGGTAGAATCCAAAAGGGTGATTGACCAGAACCTGAACCAAGATACGGAGCTTCTGGCATACCCCTTTGGCGAGACCAGCCCAGGGATCTTGCTAATGGCCGAAAGAGCGGGTTACAGCATCGGTCTTACGAACCAACCGGGTAGCAATCCATTTTTCGCAGACCCGATGTCGTTGAAGAGGTGGCGGATTACAGAGCAGGACAAGGACGGATTCATTGCCGACCTTAAGGTGTTTAAGATGTTTTCCCTGCGTGAGAACAGCGGTTAGAATTAGGCGTTACATACTTGCCGGTTCCCTCCTCCTGTTGCTGAATGCCTGCGCAACCGGGAGGCAAATGCCGGCCCCTGACGAAAGGCCTGGTGAAAGGCTGGCAGCGGAATACCTTTCCAAGGCAGAGAGGTACGAACAAGAATCGAATCTCGTGGCGGCCTATAGGCATTTCAAGCTGGCCCGGACGGTTTCTCCCCTCAAGAAAGAAGCCATCGAAGGATGCCGACGTCTTGAAAAAAGACTCCGCGACCTGGCCAGGGCCCACTATGAGAGGGGAATGAGGTACCAAAGGCAAGGAAAATACGGTCGAGCGAGACAGCAGTTTCTGGTCGCACTGAGGCTCATGCCGGACTACGGGAAAGTTGTAAAAAGGTTGACTGGAAGAAAGAGGTTAAGGATCAAGCGGTATGTTCTGCACACCATACAGCGGGGAGACAGCCTGTCCAAGATTGCGGAGAATTACTACGGTGACCATACCAAGTTCACCATCATAGCGGAATTCAACAACATAGCCGATGTTACCAAAATAAGGGTGGGGCAACAGGTGAAGGTCCCGGAAATAGAGGGATTGAAGTTCCTTGCAAAGAAGGGACAAGTAAAGACGGATCTACAATACGTCTATGAAGGTGAAGAGTGGGACTGGGAGAGTTCACTGCTGGAGAGCGGAACGCCTCCTGTTGCGGATGATTCAATTGCACTTCAGATCGCCTTTTACAGGCGTCATGGGGAAGAACTGTTTGAAAAGGGAAGGTATGTGGAGGCCGCCGAGGAGTTTCGCAAGCTCTTGGAGAGGGATCCAGGTGACGAAAAGGCGCTTTCCTATGCAACAAGGGCCCATTTGCTGATAGGAAAGGGCTTCCTGGAGAAGGGGCAATACCTGATGGCCCGTGAAGAGTTCAAGAAGGCCCTTGAATATGATGCGCAGTGTGCTGAGTGCCGGAGATTTATCAAGGAAAGCGAGGCCCTTTACAAGGAATACCATTACAAGAGAGGTATGAAGTATTACGGAGAAGAGAAATTAGAGGAAGCAATCAAGGAATGGGAACTGGTAAAGAAGATTGATCCGGACTACAAGAGGCTGAAATATCTGATACAGAAGGCAGAAAAGATCCTGGAAAGACTCGAAGTGATAAAACAGTCAAGTCAAGCCGGTGGAAGGAGTGGGGCTCCGCCGGTGGAAAAGACGGGAGAGGCCAGGTAGGGAGCAATGCGGTGGCGGCCCGGTTCCTGTATCACTTTGTCCTTAGTAAGACGTAGACGGCCCCCGCCCCTCCATCGTAAGGTCTTGCGGTCGCGAAGGCGAGTACGATTTTTCTCACCGGTCCGCGGCTGAGCCATCTCGGCAGCCCCTCCTTCAATACCGGAAAACTGTCCGGCGAGTTAAGTCCCCGCCCGTGGACTATGAGAACGCACCTTCGTCCCAACCTCCTGCTCTCTATGATGAAATCCCTGACCGCCCTTTCGGCCTCCTGCCTGGTGAGGCCGTGTAAATCAATATAGTCCTGGACAGGCACTTGCCCCATCTTGAGGCGTTTCATCAATTTCTTGCTGAAGCCCTTGACTGAACCCTCCATGTATTCATCACTGAAAGAAATGTCCATCTCAATAGCACCCTCAAGCAGCTTGTGAAGATGATCAAGGACCTTTTCCCTGTCGTTGGGCGGGGGGTGTAAAGGCTTGGTATGGGGTTGAGGGCTTTTGAGCACCCTGCCCTTGGAGGTATCCAGGGGGGTAACGTCTGAAAGTGCTCTCAGGAGATAGTCTTCCTCGTTCTCAACCCTACCGGGTGAGCTGGGTTTATCAGGTCCCTCAGGCTCAATTCGTCTTCGGTTTGATTCAATCCTTTTGCGCAAGTCCTTAAAGGCAGGATTAAAAAGGTCTTTTTCTTTTTTCATGCCCCCATTCCCCCGGCAAGTGGCCAAAAGGATCTCAGCGGAGATTAGAAGCTCTTGATTTCGTGGTAATAATAACATAAATATACAATGTTCAAAAGCGCCGGGTACGGGAAGAGCAGGTGCGCCTTTTTCACGGAGCGGGAGGATAAGGAGAAATGTCGCCGGTGGCAGGGGAGAAGAGAAAATGCCGAGGATAGACGACTACAAGCAGGCCTTGCAATTGGGGAGAAAAGAGCTTACAGGAAAGAACCCCGATCTTGTGGCACGGCTTTCCGGCGCAGAGATCATCAGGGACAAGGATGGTGGGACAACCTTGTCACTAGCGTTCCTCAATGAGGACATACGGATCACATGGCCGGAGATAAGAATATGCCGTGCAGACCCCAAAAGGGAACTCGCCATTCAACAGCAAATATTGATTCTGCATTACCTCCACGGGGCATGGGCGGACAACGGCCCCGGTTTGACAGGGGAATGGTGCGCGTTCCAAGACATCCCTGACGGCAGGTTCTACCTGGATGCCTTCACAAAGAGGGCCAAGGCCCCACTGCTAAAGGCCTTTGGAGCCAAGCCGGAGAGGTTGATCGAAGTGGCAAAGGCGGTGTACGATGCAGAACCCTTTGATCATGGTGACGTTTCCGTCCAGATCCAGGCCTTTCCTCTGGTGCGCGTTGCCCTTATCATATGGAAAGGGGACGAGGAATTTCCTCCCGAAGGCAATATCCTTTTCGACAGGAATATTTCCCGGCTTCTCTCCGCTGAAGACATTGCCTGGCTTGCCGGGATGATAGTCTATCCTCTAATGGGCAGTTAAAGTTTGCCTACAGCAGGACGGTGGTCTGTTCAACAGCGAGAATTGGGAAAAGGGAGGAGTTTTCAATGACGGGTAATTCGCCTTTAGTAGCAGTGATCATGGGTAGCGTTTCGGACATGGACGTCATGGAGGGGTGCGTGGAGCAATTGAGGGAACTTCAAATACCCCATGAGGTCAAGGTGAGTTCAGCACACAGGACACCGGAGCAAACAAGAAAGTATGCGGAGTCTGCTTCAGACAGGGGAATTGAAGTGATTATCGCCGGCGCAGGATGGGCGGCCCACTTGGCGGGAGTAATTGCGGCCCACACGGTCCTGCCTGTTATAGGTGTTCCCGTAGACTCCTCTCCCCTGAAGGGCATGGATGCACTCCTTTCCACGGTGCAGATGCCCCCGGGCATACCGGTTGCAACGGTCGCCATAGGAAAGGGCGGGGCAAAGAACGCGGCAATCCTGGCAGGCCAGATCCTTTCCCTCAAGCACCCTGACATAGCCCGGCGGTTGAAGAAATACAGGGAAGACATTACAAGAGAGGCGATGGAGAAATCAAGGGCGGAGCGCGCAGGGCAAGGGGAAGAAGGATAGTGGAGAGGATAATCCCCGTTTATGGAAACAGGGAGGACAAAGAAGCGGCCCTGAAGAAGGCGGCAGGTGTGATTTTGTCAGGGGGAATTGTGGCCTATCCGACAGAATCCTTCTACGGTCTTGCCGCCAGTATCCGGGATGACGATGCCATCGAAAGGCTATACAAGATAAAGGGCAGGGAAAAAGGAAAGCCCATTCTGATCCTCATCCCGTGCGTCGAATCCCTGCAATCATACGTGGACGATATACCAGACTATGCTCAGAGGCTCATAGGGAGGTTTTGGCCAGGGGGCCTGACTCTCCTGTTTAGGGCGTCTGAGCATGTATCACACCTGCTCACCGCCGGCACAGGAAAGATAGGGATTCGCCTCTCCAGCCATCCCCTGGCAACAGGCCTTGCTCGAGCAGTCGGCATGGCCATAACCGGAACAAGTGCGAATATCTCCACACAGCCGCCCTGCGGAGATGCTATTCAAGTGTTGAAGTCAGTCGGCAAGAATGTGGACCTCATACTGGACGGGGGTAAGACAGAGGGAGGAAAAGGCTCGACGATCATAGACGTTACCGTAGAGCCGCCCGTGATCGTGAGGGAGGGAATGATTCCAAGGGAGGTAATCGAAAGGCATTGGGGATGATCGTGGACCCTGTACCTCGAACAGGAAGCCGCGGCATGTTCTTGTAATATACTTGAGTGATCACCTGGAATCCTGGGCTTTCAATCCAGCTCTGCCGCCGGGCGGGAGCAGTGATTTCCGGGGAGGATGGCCTTTCCGGTGGAGGGGTTCGGCAAATGTTCAATCAATCCAGAGCAGCGGAGGATGGAGCCTTGAATGAAATAAAGGTCTCGATAGACTACGGCGCCATAACGGCGCTATTCCGCAAGGCCCATGGGGAAGGGAGGAATTTTCTCTTCGAACATGAGGTGTATAAACTTTTGCGTCACTCCGGGGCTGAGACACCGCCACGTACCCTTTTACTGGAAAGGGGAATGAGGCCGACTGAGGAGGAACTGAGGGCCATCCCAGGGGAAAAGGTGGTCCTGAAGATAGTCTCCAGCGCCATAGTACATAAATCAGACGTGGGAGGAGTGAGGATCATTCCCAACGAGCCGGTAAAGATCCTTTCAACCTGGAGACGCATGCTCTATGAGGTGCCCGAGGCCTATGCAGACTTGATAGATCGCAATCCATCAATGGCACCCCGCCGGTATCTGGGGCTCAAGGACGATGCATTGCTCGGGGCCAT
Source organism: Deltaproteobacteria bacterium (assembly GCA_019308525.1). The sequence goes on along the minus strand of JAFDIC010000001.1, from coordinate 6,072 downwards.
ATCGAGGGATATTCGAGGTGTGCTCCTTGTCCAGTATATGCCGCCCGATACAGAGGAATTCGGCAATGAACTCTTTGTGGGTATCCGCCGCACCCGGGAATTCGGAATGGTCATCAGTGCGGGGCTGGGTGGGAAGGACACGGAACTCTATGCAGAACGTTTCCGAAAGGGACAGGCCGTCGTAGTAGCATCTACGGTGATGACAGACGGAGAGTCCTTCTTCGAGTTGTTTCGCAACACCATTTCTTACAAGAAACTGGCAGGGCTTACCCGGAGCCGGCGAAGGGTGGTTACGGACGAGCAGCTCGTTGAATGTTTCTTGTCCTTCATCGAGATGGCAAATACCTATTCCCCGGGGAATCCTGAGGCGGAATTCATTATAGATGAGCTGGAAATCAATCCCTTCGCCTTTACCGACTACCTGATGGTCCCCCTTGACGGGCTTTGCCGGTTCAGTCTCCCGGGGCACAGGGCCCTTCCAAGGCCCGTACATAAGATCGGCAAACTGCTTCACCCTGCCTCCATAGGCATCATCGGCGCGTCGCCGAGCAGGATGAATTTTGGGAGGGTTATTATCAACAACATAATCAAGGCCGGTTTTGATGGGGGTAGGATGGTCATTGTTCACCCCAAGGCGAAGGAAATAGACGGCGTGAGGTGCATCCCCGACCTGTCACACCTGGAAAAAAAGCTGGATCTGTTTGTTGTTGCCGTGGGTGCCGAGATGGTCCCCATGCTCGTTCAGGAGATAATAGAAAAGGATGCCTCCGAGTCCGTGATACTGATCCCGGGGGGAATGGGTGAGAAGGCGGGTACTGAGGAAAGGGCCATGACTGTTTCCGAGACCATAGACGCGGCCCACAAACGAGGAGATGGAGGGCCGGTTTTCCTGGGGGGCAACTGTATGGGAGTGGTCTCCCGCTCAGGCAGATACGACACCTGGTTCATACCAGCAGAAAAACTTCCCAAGACAGGCGAGGGCGACGGGCAGAGGGCCGCATTTATCAGCCAGAGTGGGGCGTTCATGTTGACCAGGCTCAGCCAATGCCCCGGCCTGGATCCCGCCTACATGATCTCTGTGGGAAACCAGACGGATCTCACCCTGGGAGACTTTGTGGACTATGTCAAGGATCTTCCCGACGTAGATATAATAGCCGTGTATGCGGAAGGATTCAAGGACCTGGACGGCCTGACCTTTTGCAAGGCAGTACGTACGGCTGTCCTGGAAGGCAAGGAGGTCGTGTTTTACAAGGCGGGCAGGACACCGGAAGGAAAAACGGCCACCAGCGGGCATACGGCTTCCCTGGCCGGAGACTATACAGTGTGCGAGTCATGCGTAAGACAGGCGGGGGCAGTAGTTGTTCAAAGCTTTACCCAGTTCGAAGACCTCTTCTTTCTGGCCGAAAGGTTGCACGAAAAGAAGATCCTGGGGAACAGGCTTGCAGCCCTGAGCGGGGCCGGGTTTGAGGCTGTTGGAATTGCGGATTCCATTCAGTCGGATGACTATTCCATGCAGCTGGCCCCCCTGGAGAAAAGGACGAAAGAAAAACTGGCCGAGATATTCAGATCAAAGAATCTTGCAGAGTTGGTGACAATCAAGAACCCACTTGACATGACTCCGGGCGCAGACGACGAAACCCACCTGTTGGCCGTTGAAGCCCTTGCAAGGGATCGAAACGTGGACGCGGTAGTTGTTGGGCTCGATCCCCTTTCTCCGGTGATGCGAACCCTGGCGGACCCAGGCAGCCCTACCTTTAATCTGGAGGACGACAGGAGCATCGTCAAACTCATGGAGGAGGCCCTGCCACGACTGGAAAAACCGGTAGTTGGTATTGTAGATGGCGGCAGGCTATTCGATCCTCTTACGGATAAACTGAAGGATGTGGGTGTCTGTGTGTTTCGGACAGCGGACAGGGCAGTGGCTGCCATTGCCCTGTATATCGAAGGAAGGCTGAACATGGAGAAGATCAGGAGTAGGTATGTGAAACCATCTTGAGGAGAGGATAAGACAAGCAAAAATTCTCTTGACAGATCAAAAAGAAAATGAGAATTCATAACTACGAATCAGGCTTGTTAGAGAGAAGTTAGATGCAGCGAAGGTCGATCATTCAATCCGTGCGAAGGTATTACTACTATTATGGGAGGTGTGGTATGCCCGCGGGTTGAATGGTAGATATGTTTGCAAGTACAGGCCGTGGGCATCGAGAATGCTCACGGCCTTTTTTTGGGCTGTTTTTCCGGTCAATCCCAGTACGGGGAGACAAGAACAGACCTGCTCGGGTAACAATATGTTGAGACAAGCCGGGAGAAAGGGGGTGAAAGAAGATGATTATCACGGAAATCTTAAAAAGGAATGCCAGAATGTATGGCCATGAGACAGCCCTGGTGGAACTGGATCCTGAACGGGGCGCCAGGAAGGCTGTGACCTGGAAGGAGTTTGATGAGACGGCCAACAGGGTGGCGAACGCACTGATCAAAAGGGGGGTAGGGAAGCACGATAAGGTGATGCTGTTCATGAAAAACTGCCTTGAATGGCTTCCCCTCTATTTTGGGATACTGAGGACCGGGGCCTGGGCCGTACCTCTGAACTTCCGCTTCACGCCCGGAGAGATAAGGTATTGTGCGGAGGTCTCCGAAGGCAAGACATTGATCTTTGGGGGGGAGCTTGCAGGAGCCCTCAACGGGATCGCTGACAGGTTGGACAATGTCAGGGACTTTGTGTGTGTAGATTCTGAGGAAGATCCGCCGCCCTATTCGGAAAGCCTTGAGGCCTTTTTGAGTGCCAGTGGCAAGGACGCCCCGCCGGTTGAAATCAGCCCCTTGGATGAGGCAGGGCTATACTTTACCTCCGGGACCACGGGTATGCCCAAGCCCGTCCTGCTCACCCACAGAAACCTGGAGTTTTCATGCATAGTGGAGAACAGGCATCACAAGCAGACCCATGAAGACGTCTTCCTCTGTATCCCGCCCCTCTATCATGCAGGGGCCAAGATGCACTGGTTCGGCAGCCTTCTGGTAGGAGGGAGGGGGGTCATATTGAAGGGAGCAAGGCCGAAATGGATCTTGGAGGCCGTCTCTGAAGAGGGGGCCACCATTGTGTGGTTGCTGGTCCCCTGGGCACAGGATATCCTCGTGGCCATTGAAAGGGGGGAGATCCGCCTGGAGGAATATCATCTGGACCACTGGCGGTTGATGCACATAGGCGCACAGCCTGTTCCTCCGAGCCTGGTGAGGAGATGGAAAGAAGTATTTCCCCATCACCAATATGACACCAACTACGGCCTGTGCGAATGCACCGGGCCAGGTGTAGTCCACCTGGGCGTTGAGAATTTTCACAAGGTCGGAGCAATTGGAAGCCCCGGTTTTGGCTGGGAATGCAGGATAGTGGATGAGGCCTGGAACGACCTCCCGCCCGGCCGAGTAGGAGAACTGGTGGTCAGGGGACCCGGTGTGATGAAGGAGTATTACAAGGATCCTGAGGAAACCAGCAAGACCCTCGTAGACGGCTGGCTGCTTACAGGCGATATGGCCCGTTATGACGAGGATGGTTTCATTTGGCTTGTGGACAGGAAAAAGGACGTAATTATTTCAGGAGGAGAGAACATCATGCCTGCGGAAGTAGAGGATTTCTTGATGGAGAATGATAAGATACAGGACGCCGCAGTGATTGGCATACCGGATGACAGGCTGGGGGAGGTTCCCGCTGCCATAGTAAAAACAAAGCCTGGCCGGCACATGACCGAAGTAGAGGTGATGGAATACTGCCAAGTCCTATCGAGGCACAAGAGGCCCAGGAGGGTGTTCTTTGACGATGTGCCCAGGAACCCTACCGGGAAAATTGAGAAGCCCAAACTCAGGAAGAAATATGCAGGTTTCACCGGGAGTTTCAAGGTCACGTGAAGGCATTGAGTTGTGCCAAGGTTGGAAAACCACCCGCAAATCCAGAGGGATGAAGTTGACGGATTCCTTTGATGTCTCAAATTGAGGCCCCAGTGGATTCAGGGCCCGAGATCTCCGCAGGGACCTTGGCTACCGGTAAAAGCACTGAAAAGGTTGATCCCTTGCCGATCTGGCTGGAAACCTGGATGTCTCCTCCGTGCTTTCGTATGATCTCAAGCGATACCGGTAGTCCCAGGCCCGTTCCCTTGCCCTGGGATTTGGTAGTGAAAAAAGGATCAAAGATATGGGACTGGACGTGAGCCGGGATGCCGGTGCCGGTGTCCGTAAAATCGATCCTGAGATAGTCTCCTTCCTTTACGATGACTGTTTCTATGGTAATGGTTCCTCCGTCGGGCATGGCATCGATGGCATTGAGGATCAGGTTCAGGAAGACCTGGGTCAGCTGTTGCTTGTCTCCTGAAACGGGTGGAAGGTTTGGCGGAAAATTTCTTACAACCTTGACTTTGGATAACTTGAGCTGGTTGCTGGCGAATTGCAGGGTCTCTTCCAGAAGGTCTTCTACCTTGTACAAATTTGTGACAATCTCCCTGTCCCGTGCGAATTCAAGCAGGTTGCGAACTATCTTTTGAGAACGTTCAGCCTGTTCCACCAAGTCTTTGATCATGTCCAGGCGTTCTGCCTCATCCAACTCCTGATAATCTTCCAGAATCATAGAAGCGGTTAACATAATATTGTTGATGGGATTGTTCAGTTCGTGTGCTACGCCGGCGGTCAAAGTGCCCACCGCCTTCAGTTTATGCGCCTTGATCAATTGTTCCTGGCGCAGGGCCAATTGATACATCATGTGGTTCATGGCCAGGGAGAGTTCCGTGAATTCATCCCGATAACGGCGGGTCGGGGTAATGGGTCTAATGTCACCATCAGCGATTCGCCGGGTGGCGTCCATGAGTATCTTTAGGGGGCGAAGTATCTGGCGGGTAATGAAATTTGCAAGGTATATCATCAACACCAGGAGAAAGAGCAGGAATAGCAGGGGAATGCGTTTGGACATGTAGATCATGGCATTGACCGACTGCCTCTGTCTTCTTATCAAATCTTCGGCCGTAGCGATCATGACCGCTCCATGCTCCCGCAGCTCCTTTTCTATTTTCTCAGATTGGGGCAGGGAGCCTTTTGAATCGGCCGATTTCAGGTTCTGGAGACGATTGAGCAAGTCCGCATAGCGGTTGATGTGAAGGGTCATGGCCTCAAAAGATTCTTCACCTATTGCTGCTGCCATCTTCCTGCCGTGAGTCGCCAAGATCTGCTGTGCCAAGTGCACCTGGTCCAGAGCATCGCTGAGGTTTGTACCATAAAGGAAGTAGTTTTTTTCGAATCGGCGTGCCTGCTGTACTTCGAATAGATACTTAGTGGCGGACTCCATGAAAAGGAGCTTCTTCTCGATCTTTGTCAGGATGACGAACGATGCTATGGTAATACCCAGGCTCAAGATGAACCACAAGATAAATCCCAGCGATATACGGGTTCGAACGGAAAAGCTGGGCCGTTCCTGCAAGGCTCGCTGGGCTTCGACCTTTAGCTTATCCATCAGGGCGGCATTGGCAGACTCTTTTGACTCTATTGTCATTTCGTTCTGGGTTGACGAGAGGGCCCAGTTGAAAGAATAACGGCGCAGCTCATGCTGGCATGATGCCCTCAAAACCGAGGGACAGTGCTGCTTTGTGGATGACGGCCCTGAGATCGTCGGGCTTAAACGGCTTTGCGATTACATCGAATGCGCCTTTCACCAGTGCTTCCCTTGCAACTTCAACCGTAGCGTACCCGGTAATAATAATGACCCTGGTGCGATCGGTTTGGCCCATAATATGGTCGAGAACTTGAAGTCCATCTATTTCGTCCATTCTAACATCGGTAACCACAATATCAAAACATTTTTCCCTGAGCCGCCCCAGCGCTTTCGCAGGATCCTCAAAGACCTCGACCTCAACACCGTGCTTGGCAAGGGCAGGCTTCAAGCGTTTGCCAACAATCGGTTCGTCATCCAGGATCATGATCTGTAATTTTTCCCCCATGGGAACAGCAACCCGCCTCCAAACGGATCAGGACAACGGCTGTATCCGTCTATCGATTATGCGGTAGCCCCTGCAGCGGCGCCCCAGTATCCAAGGGACA
>JAFDIC010000562.1 GCA_019308525.1 Deltaproteobacteria bacterium | reverse complement strand
CCATTTTTCAAGGACATATCCTCCTCATCCTCTGTTGGAACCTCTGTTCTTGACTCCAGTCATCCCCTCACCTATACTCGATCCAATTATCGGCGATCGCGAGGGAAATCTTTCTGGTGTCTGTATTCGGGCGGCGGTAGCAAGGCCTGTGGAACAGTTTAGAGCTTGAGAGGCGAGTTCTTTTTCCTCTCTTTTCCAGGGACAGGGAATCTTATGGAAGACAAAGACAATGTTTCAGGCAATTCAAAGGTCTCGGTTCGGCTCAAGAAGTTGATTAAGGCGAACCAGTCCCTGGCGCACGTGGAATCGCTGGAGGACTTGCTGCCTGAACTCTTGGACCTGGTGAGGGACATCACGGACGCGGAGGCCTCTTCCATACTGCTCTATGACCCCGAGCGCGAGGTATTGAGATTCGCGGCCGTAAAGGATGAAGTCCTTGGCGAAAGGGCGGAAGAGCTGCTTCATGGAAGGGTGGAGCTGAAGCTCGGGGAGGGGATCGCAGGATGGGTCGCCCAAAACAGGCAGACCATAAACATTAAAGATGCTCAAAGGGATCCGAGGCTGTTCAAAGACGCGGACAGGAAGACAGGTTTTGTTACCAGGAGTCTCCTGTGTTCCCCCTTGCTTTACGGGGAGGAGGTCCTGGGTGTGATCAATGTCGTCAACTCTAAGGGGAAACCCTGTTTCGATTCCGAAGATCAGGATATCCTTGAGAGCTTTGCGGATCTTGCGGCCGTGGCCATCATCCGGTCAAGGCTCCTTGAGAGTCGTCTCAAGCAGCAGGAGCTTGAAATTCAGCTTGAAACGGCGGCGAAAATCCAGGCCATGTTCTGGCCCACTATCCCCCAGATGGACGGGGGGAGCCATGCTTGGGCGGTTTCAAGACCTGCCGCCATGGTGGGAGGGGACCTCTACGACTTCATCCCGGCCCCCGGAGGCCAATGGCTGGTTTACGTGGCCGATGTCTCGGACAAGGGGCTGCCTGCGGCCTTGATTATGGCTGCCCTCTCAGCAAAGATAAGGAGTGAGGCCCTTAACCACGACGACGTGGGTGAACTCCTACACGCCGTCAACAGGGGGATGTACGACATAATGTCGCAAGAGGGGTTCTTTGCGACAATCATATTCGGTAAATATGATCCCATTACAGGCAGAATGCAGTATGCTCTCGGCGGACATTTCCCCCCTGTCTGGATCAAGGGGAGGGAGATAAAAGACGTTCCCCCGTTGAAGGGGGTGTCCCTGGGCCTTGCTCCCCACACTGAGTACCAACAACGGGAGATTGTGATCGACCCCGGAGACTCGGTGCTATTCATAACCGACGGGGTCACCGAGGCGGAGAATGAAGGCAATGATCTCTTTGGTTATGAGGGGTTGAGAAAGTATATACACAGTAGCAAAGGCCCCCCCTGGGGCAAGGGTCTGCTGAAAGCAGTGGACGCTTGGCGCGACAGTGCCGAGGCAAGCGATGATTTGACCATAGTTGAGATATGGCGTAGCTAGTCCCTTTCTACAAATAAACCTCTCGATTACTTAAATTCTTGCATTTGCTCTTTTGGTCCCTGGGTGTCTTTTCCCAAGGCCCAATATCGCTCCTGAGCCATTCTCACGCCCCCATTATCCTCATAGGGTTCCCACAATAGGAGAAGGAGTGTGGAGGCTTCGGTGGAGATGGTGTCCCGGGGCTACTTTGGCCTTCGATAACGTGTCAGGTGCCCTTGTAACTGCCTGGGAGAAATCTGATTGTGCCTTGGGAAAAGACACCCAGGGACCATTGATGATCGTGGATCAGGCCGTGAAAAGACGAAGATCTCTGCCGCGACTCACTCCAGAAAGGGAATCACGGTCCTCAGAGGTGTTCTGAGAGGGTAGAATGATACAATAGGTGTGAGGTTCGGTAGTAGTTCAACCTCCCAGGTCACCCCACTCATACTGGGCAATGGTGGCGATGGCCAAGGAGGCGGTCTCTGCCCTCAAGATCCTTGGCCCCAGAGAGACGGGAACAAACCCCGCCTGGCGGGCAAGCTGGATTTCCCGGGTGGAAAACCCGCCTTCCGGGCCGACAACGGCAATGAACCTCTTGCCCCGGTGGGAAGTCCTGAGGAGGGACTTGAGGTCTTGGGCTCGTTCCAGCTCCCAGAGGATGACCTTGAGACCTTCAATATGGACCGCGTCCGAAACAAGGTCCTCAAATGCCCGCAGTGGGGCGATTTCCATGGGAGCGGCCCTGTCGCACTGCTTGGCCGAATTGAGCGCGATCTCCTGCCAGTGGCTTCTTTTCATCGCAAACCGCTCCTGATCCAGCTTGACA
>JAFDIC010000071.1 GCA_019308525.1 Deltaproteobacteria bacterium | reverse complement strand
AACCTTGTGACTCTCCGCCTTTACCCCCTTTTGGGTCAACATCTGGAGAGTGCTTTGGGAAGGGCCATCCTCCCTATCATAGTGAATGATATGGATCAGCGGGTTTTCTTCTGCAAATCTCACCGCAGTGGCCCGGCCTATTCCCATGGAGCCGCCGGTAATCACAACCACCCTTTCACCGTCACTCATAAGGAACCTCTTTCGATCAAGGTTTTTTCAATCCTATGCCTGCCACTCTTTGCTCCCGCATATGTGACGAGAGCCGTTTCTGGATATTCAGTCTCGCATAGGCATCCGCCATCCTTATGGCGTTCCTGATCGCCCTGGCAGAGGAGCCCCCGTGGCAGACTATTCCTACCCCGTTGATACCAAGAATGGGCGCACCACCCCCATACTCTGCATAGTCCAATTTCTTCTTGAGTCTCTCTCGGACCCTTTCCGTCAGCCGTGCCCCTATCTCGGCTGCAAAGGAACCTTTCAACTCCTCCCCTATTATCACGGAAAGGGCGTCTGCGATGCCCTCGCTCATCTTGAGTACTATGTTCCCCACAAAGCCGTCGCACACGATTATGTCAGCCGGTCCTGAAAAAAGGTCGCTACCCTCCACGTTCCCGACAAAATTCAACCCACTGCGCTTGAAAAGATCATGGGCGACACGCACTTGCTCATTCCCCTTGCTTCCCTCTTCACCTATACTCAGCAGGGCGATCTTTGGATCCCGGATCCCCAGGCAGGAGATGGCCAGACCGTGGGCCATGGCGCCGAATTGAAACAAGTGGATCGGCCGGCAATCCACATTCGCTCCCACGTCAATGAGTATCACGGTGCCTCTTTCTCCCGGAAATATCCCTGGCAGCGCCGGCCTCTCGATACCATTGATTCGGCCCAAAGTCAAAATGCCCGCAGCAATGGTTGCACCGGAATTCCCTGCACTCACGACGGCAGCCGCCTCCCCCCTCTTGCAAAGCTCAAAGGCCACCCTGATTGACGCGTCCTTGTTTTCCTTGACGGATTTGAACGGCCGATCTTCCATGGACACCGCGCCTTCGCAGTGATACACCTTGAAAGGCGCCCCATCCAGGGGACAGCCGATCCTATCTTTCAATACGTCTTTGTTGCCTACCAGGGTGATCCCAATTCCCCATCTTTCAGCAGCCTGAAGGGCGCCTTGAACAACCACATCCGGAGCATGGTCTCCACCCATGGCGTCCACGGCCACATTCATGTTAACTCTCTTCTGTCTTGATAAGAGTCTTTCCCCTGTAAGTCCCACACTGCGGGCAGACATGATGGGGCAAAACGGGTTCATGGCATTGCGGACAAAGGGACAAATTGGGCATCTTGACGTGATGATGAGATCGTCGCATGTCTCTCTTGGATCTCGATTTCTTCTTTTTTGGTACAGCCATTATCTCAACTCTATCTCCTAATAGATATTCAGTTCTTTCAACTTTTGAAAGGCAGGGTGGCCCTGACGTACCCTACACCTGCACCTTTCCACATTCAGATTGCAACCGCACCCTGGACACAGGCCCCGGCAGTCCTCGCTGCAAAGGCTTTTCATGGGAAGTGACAGATAAATCTGCTCGCGGATGATTTCGTCCAGGTCCAACTCCTCACCTCTGATGAAATCGACCTCCATGTCCTCTTCTTTCAGTTCGATTTCTTCACCCTCGGCACCCGCTGGGGGTCTCTCGAGGAATACCTTGAAACTGGACCTTGTGTCCAGGGAATACCGCTCCAGACATCTGTCACACCTTGCAAGGACGCCCTCTGAGAGGCTTCCCTCGAGCACAAATCTCCCCCCAGCCCTGTATATGCTCAAGCTGACCTCCAGGGGCCGACTAAGCCCGCGGATCTGATCACTGGGCCCGTCAGGAACCCACCAGTCTTCCTCCAGTCGGAACTCAAAGACTTGAGGGCTCTCCGAGATGTCCTTGAGGTCAATAATCATTTCTCTCAGACTCAAAGTACCGGCAATAATGGTTTCTATCTCCTATAAGACAAAGAAATTACTATATATTACCTTTCCCGTTTGTCAAGTAAATTAATTGATCCTCTCTGCCTTTCGACAATCTCAAGACCCTGAGCATAGCCCAAGCGCTGGGTTACGCTCATCCCCCTCCGCTGCGGCCCATCTGAATGCACGCCTTCCCTGGATTTCGCAAGCCATGCATGTGATGCCCGACAGCGAACGGGGTCACCCCCGAAGCATCTGGTCTTGGTAGGCAGGCCAAGAGTCGGCGGTGAATCGGGGTTGATTTGCTGCCTCGGCCAATCAATTCTCAGCGATTCGAGCAGGCCATCACAGGAGGCTCCCTCTATCTCCCGGAGGCAGCCAGATTGGAGAGGCTTGCTGGACACCCTCTTGCAGAATCCTGGTCCCAGGGGGAGTTCCCTGCCCTCCCACCGGGCGAAATAATGGAGACCACTGATGTTTTTCATTGACATCCCTGGCAATTTATTGATATATTTAGAAAAACTGTATTCACCCTCTAACCGGTCTTTCTGCGTGGATCGGTCTCTTTGTCGTGTTTGTCTTGCGCCTCAATTATTCCGCGAACACGTCACCTTATCTGGATTGTAGGTATTGTCATGTGGACTTACAGGGAAAGGCTGAACTACTATGAGAAACTGAGACGATCCCTCTACGAAATCCTGAGGGACGCCCAAAAAGATGGAAAAGGAATCGGAATTGTTCAATACCTTCATAGTCATCTTCTGTGAAGGGATCATCAGCCCGGAGCTGAAGAACTACATTCGCTTTTTTCCTGAAAACAAATTGGTAAAGAAAAATGTGGAATACCTTCCCAACCTTTCCCTCTACAAGAGGTTTAACCAAAATCTCAGGTATTTTGACAAACCCGCCTTTATGGATCTTGTTGAAAATCTCCTGGACATAGATTATGCCCTCTTGATCCAACAGGATCCTACCTCAAAGAAGAAAAACCGGTACGCCTTGACCCATTTTCATGTAAAGATAGATTGGCCCATTGCCGATGCCGCGGAGGACCTGGCCATATGGCTCAGATACATACAGAATAATCTCTATGAAAAGGGGGACAAGGTTGCAAGGATCCTGCAAAACAAGCTTTTTGAATATTACGGTTGCCACCACAGCGTCGGGGGGAGACGAACGGCAGGCCTTATTGCAGCACAATTGCTGAGGAAGCAAGACTTCATCTCCACCATATTTGTATCCAGCTCGGAATCAAGGTCAATGATAAAGTATTCGGAACGGAGTGTATCAAAGTTTTTTCTCATTCAACTCACAAACAGCCAGATCAGTGCCCTGGCCCAGCGAGAAGGAATGGATCCAGAGGTGTTCAAGAGTTCCTATCTCTATCCCGCAAACGGGTATTATGTGGGGATTTCCGAGGCCGTGTACGACCACACCCCCCATTCCAAGCCCCCTGAAGACGGGAAACTGCGAAAGCTCAAGCCTGCTTACAGTTGGCTGCGCCTCAGGGATGAGTTCCTCCACCCCAAAGCCTCTGTGCTCACGTTAAGGCCCATAAATTACCAATGGGTCTACACAGGAGAATAATGGGTCCCCAACTCGATTGCGGGTCGGGCGATTTTGAGTTGCGAGGTTTCGAAAAACACCTGGTGAGCCACTTTGATATGGTTTGCCATCCCCGGCCCCGGTCAATGGCGACCCAGCCTTTCCATGACCTTTGTCAGATGCCATAGGTCGAATGCGCGATCCCAGCGTAGAATATATATCTTTCCGTCGTCACCAACCACCTTGAAATAATCGTGATCCTCTCCATACCAGCGGTCCGCGATGCCCTCCACTTTGATCTTACGATCATCCAGAATGAAATAGAGGGGCCTTTCATTTGCCCTGTAGCCCGAATAGGCAACAACAGCCACTTCCTTTGGAAAGGTCTTCTCTTCGGTCAATTCGCCCATGGGGATCGGCGTGCAAGCTCCGGGAATTTGTTTGGTTTCACTTCTTCCCAGGGTGAATCCTCAAATTCTCCCGGGGGGAGAGAATCTGAAGGCTCAGGCCCTTTCAAGAAACCGTTGAAGGCTCTTGATGAAATTGATCTTCTTATCAACCGGTACGTCTTCCTCGAACAGAAATTCCATCAGAAAACTGGTCTGGTAATTCACCGCAGAGGTCCTGTATTCCTGGATGGAGGTGACCTTTACATCCTTTGGGCTGGCATAGTCATCGCCCTGGAAAATATCAGCCTTTCTCAAGATCATTTCGAAGGCCTCTTTCGCATCCTCAGGAGTTTCCAAGACAACCTCTATGCCGTCCAGTTTCTTGACCGCCTTTATGATCTTTTCGCTTTCGACCTTGATTTTCATCGACCCCCCTCCCGAGTTTCCCGTTTTCACCCCCCAACGCATTTCTATATTCCAGGAAATCCGTTTCTGTTTCAAGTAATTAATTCCCCGCTCATCTCCCTGGTTTGCCTCCACTGCCCGGCCAGGCACCCCGCCTGCCTTTTCGATTCATCCATCCTGGCTCCTCTCATCCCCGGCGACCATTTCAGGGTTGTTTCATACCTGTGCCCGTGCTAAACTTCCTCCAGTTGGTTTTCACGACCAATATCCCACTACGCGACCTGGTTTGTCATGGAAAAGAAGATGGTTGTAACAAGGTTCCCCCCCAGCCCTACCGGCTACCTCCACATAGGCGGAGCAAGGACCGCCCTTTTCAACTGGCTATATGCCCGGCAGAAGCGTGGAAAGTTTATTCTCAGGATCGAGGACACAGACAAGCAAAGGTCCTCCGAGCAGGCCACGAGGGCGATCATCGAATCGATGGAATGGTTGGGCCTGGACTGGGACGAGGGCCCTTATTTTCAGTCCCGGCGTTATCAGATCTATGAGGAATATATCCAGAAGCTTCTCTCCACGGGCAAGGCCTACTATTGTCATTGCAGTCCGGAGGAGCTGGACAGAAGGCGCGAACTGGCCAAGGCCAAAGGACTGAAACCTAAGTACGACGGCACCTGTCGTCAACTGAACCTCGGACCTGCTCCAGGAGCAGTGGTCAGGTTGAAGGCCCCCCTTTCCGGAAAGACATCTTTCACTGACGTAGTGAAAGGGCATATCTCCTTTGACAACCAGGAACTGGATGACCTTGTTCTGAAGCGTTCAGACGGAAGCGCCACTTACCACCTTGCGGTCGTAGTCGACGACATAACAATGGGTGTTACCCATGTCATAAGGGGGGATGACCATGTGAACAACACTCCCCGACAGATACTTATATACCAGGCCCTGGGAGAACCGCTTCCCGTTTACGCTCACGTGCCCATGATTCTCGGACCGGACCGGACAAGACTTAGCAAACGACACGGCGCCATGTCGGTCCTGGCTTACAGGGAAATGGGTTATCTGCCACAGGCCCTGATCAACGCGCTGGTGAGGTTGGGGTGGTCCTACGGCGACCAGGAGAAGTTCACCATTGAAGAGCTCATAGAAAAATTCTCACTGGAGAACGTGGGGAGGTCTGCCGGCATCTTCAATGCCGAAAAACTCCTTGATCTCAATGCCAGGTACATCAGGGAGTCGGATACGGGATACCTTGCGCGGGAGGTGGCGCCATTCCTGGAGGAACTGGGGATCAGGGGCGTTGACCATGAGACCTTGTGCAAGGCGGTCGAAACCATGAAGCCCCGCAGTCGTACTCTCAGGGAGATGGCCCAGGGCATACTCTTCTATTTCCAGGACGACATAGTCTATGAAGAAAAAGGAGACAGGAAATTCTTGAAACCCGATACGGTCGGGCTATTGGAAAGGATCCTTTCCCGGTTGAGAAGAACGGAAGACTTCAGGCAAAAATCCCTTGAGACCCTGTTTTCGGCCTTTCTTGAGGAGGAGGGTATCAAGCTGGGCAAGATAGCCCAACCCCTGAGGCTCGCCCTGACAGGTAGAACTGCCAGCCCCGGGCTATTCGAGGTAATGGAAGTCCTGGGGAAAGAGAAGACTGTTCAACGGATTGAGAAGGCAACCGCCCACATAAAATCAAAGAGATAGAGAAGGAATTCGGCAGGCAATGATCCATATCCTGAGGAAGCTGTTTGACAAGGGTCCTGACAAGCAACAGAAGCCCGCGCACAATTTACAGGGAACGCAAGAACTCCAGCTTGCAACTTGCGCACTTTTCCTGGAGATGGCAAGGATCGACGGTGAATTCTCTGAATCTGAGAGGGAGCACATCATCGATACCATGAAAAAGGTCTACCAGCTTTCAGACCGGGAAGTCCAGGGTCTCATGGAGGCGGCTGAACAACAACTGGACGACAGCATAGACCTCTGGCAATTCACCAACACCATCAACCAGAGTCTTTCCCTGGAAGAAAAGAAAGGCATTATCGAAACGATGTGGCAGGTGGTATATGCAGATGAATACCTGGAAAAACACGAAGACTACCTAATGCACAAGCTGGCCAACTTGCTTCGTCTCAGCCACAAACAGCTTATCGAGGCCAAGCTGAAAGCCAAGGGCAAGAAAGAACCTTGGAATGCGTAGATCTTGCATCAATTTCTTGCTACCTCTCTCGATCTTCCTCTTCTTCCCTTTCAGTATTCTGCCGGGGCCCCGGGGGATTCTGACCATCATGGGGCAATTGTACTCAGGATAATCCTCAGCGTATGATACACTTCTGGACCCAGGGCTCCGCCAGGCACTTCAACCTGAACATTCCCTCATCATCGTATCCCTGGCCCCCGCCCCTGAAGAACTGGGGGTTGAGCACCTTTTCCCCATGGAACCTTTGGAGGACATATGTCTGGGCGCCCTGGACTATTCTGGCGATGCCAAGGACGTCGTCCTCATTCACTATCGGCCTCACGCATGTTGTCCTGAATTCATAGGCAATCCCGGACTTCATTATCAGCTCTGTGCTCCGGAGTATGTCTGAAGCATCCCAATCCGGGTCGGCCACGAGATTGTATCGGGAAGGAATGGTCTTTAAGTCCATTGCAACATAGTCTACCATGCCCTCATCGATGAGAAGCTTAAGGATTTCCGGCCTGCTCCCGTTCGTATCCAATTTCACGGGATAGCCCATTTCCTTCAGCTTTGTGCACAGCCTTGGCAACTCGGCCTGCAACGTAGGTTCACCGCCGGAAACCACCACCCCGTCCAGAAAGCCCCTCCGTTGAGCCAGAAAGCAATATACGTCTTCTTCATCAAGCCTGTTGCCGTTCCCTCCTCCTGCTCCTCGGGCCAATTCGGGATTATGGCAGTAGGGACAGCGGAAATTGCATCCCCTTAGGAAGAGCACGGAACTGATCCTGCCCGGGAAGTCGATGAAGGAGTTCTTGTGAAGACCACCCAGCACCATGAGTCAGCCTCTCAACCAAACCGCGCTTCCAAGGGTTCGGGACCCTTACGCGGGGGCTCGTCTGAATCGCGCAATTGATTCCTCTCGTCAAGCAGTTTCAGCTTGAACGTCTTTCTCATGCCGTACTCCGCCTGCTTGCCCTTGTTCCACTGCCTTACTGGCCTGAGGTACCCTACGACCCTGGAGTAGATCTCCGTCTCACTCTGACAGTGTGGGCACCTCTCCCGTTCCCCGTTGAGGTATCCGTGGGAGGGGCATACGCTGAAGGTAGGAGTGAGGGTGAAATAGGGGAGCCTGAAATTCCCCACCACTTTTCTGATGATTGCCTTGACGGTTTGGATGTCTTGGACCTGTTCACCCAGGTATATGTGCAGGACTGTTCCTCCCGTGTATTTCGTCTGGAGATCGTCTTGCAATGTCAAAGTCTGGAAAATGTCCTCCGTGTAGTTCACGGGCAATTGGGTGGAATTGGTATAGAATGGTGCTGCACCCTTGCGGTAGGCCCCCTCATTCGCACAAATGATGTTCGGGAACCTTTCCTTGTCCAGCATGGCCAGCCGGTAGGAAGCGCCCTCGGCAGGGGTGGCCTCCAGGTTGAAGATTTCATCGCTGTCGTCCTGAATTTCAGCCAGCAGGTCCCTGAGAAAATCAAGGGCCCTCAAAGAGAATCGGCGCCCCCTTTCACTGCCTATGTCCTCGCCCAATAGATTCAAGCAGGCCTCGTTCATTCCCAGTATGCCTATTGTGGAGAAGTGATTCTTCCAGTACAGGCCAGTGCCTTTCTTTATCTCCCGGAGGTAGAACTTTGAATAGGGATACAGGTTCTTTTCCGTGAACTTTTCCAAGATCTTTCTCTTTATCGAAAGGCTCTCCTTGGCCAGCATGACCATTTTCTCCAGCCTGTGAAGGAACTCCTTTTCACTCTCGGCTTGATAACCGATACGAGGAAGGTTTATTGTCACCACCCCAATTGATCCGGTGAGGGGATTTGCTCCGAACAGGCCGCCTCCGCGCTTTAGTAGTTCTCTGTTGTCGAGACGCAGGCGGCAGCACATGGACCTGGCATCTTCGGGAGACATGTCGGAGTTTACGAAGTTTGAGAAATAGGGTATCCCGTATTTCCCCGTCATTTTCCAGATCATGTCCAGGCTCGGGTTGTCCCACTCAAAATCCCTGGTGATATTGTAGGTCGGAATGGGGAATGTGAAGACCCTCCCCCTCGCATCCCCCTCCATCATGACCTCTGCGAAGGCATGGTTGATCATGTCCATCTCACGCTGAAAGTCCCCGTATCTCGTGTCAAATTCCCTGCCCCCCACGATCACGGGGAGGTCTTCCAGTATCTTCGGAACCTGTAGGTCCATGGTGATGTTGGTAAAAGGCGTCTGGAAGCCGACACGGGTTGGTATGTTTATGTTGAAGACGAATTCCTGAAGCGCCTGCTTGACCTCCTTGTAGCTCAAAGAGTCGTATCGTACAAAGGGTGCCAGGAGTGTATCGAAATTGGATATGGCCTGGGCACCCGCCGCTTCTCCCTGCAATGTATAGAAGAAATTGACGACTTGGCCAAGAGCTGACCGCAGGTGCCTTGGGGGAGCGCTTTCCACCTTCCCCTCCACTCCCCGGAATCCCTGCATGAGCAGGTCCCTCAAGTCCCATCCCACGCAGTATACGGACAGGAGGCTCAAATCGTGGAGGTGGATATCCCCTTCCCGGTGTGCCTCCCTTATCTCAGGAGGATATATCCGGTTCAGCCAGTATTCCGATGTGATGTCCGAGGAGATGTAGTTGTTCAGGCCCTGGAGGGAATAGCACATGTTACTGTTTTCCTGTATCTTCCAGTCCAGCTTTTGTATATAGCTCTCGACAAGGTCCACGCTGGCCTTGGAGACGATGTTTCTTATTTGCGCATGCTGCTCCCTGTAGAGGATGTAAGCCTTTGCCGTCTTGTAGAAGGGCGAATCCAGCAGGACTCTCTCTACGATGTCCTGTATTTCTTCCACCTCGGGCACAGGGTCAAGTCTTAGTTCATGGGCCAGGGTAAGGACCCTGAGCGTCAGCTTCCTGGCTTCCCTTTCATCGAACTCGCCCGTTGCCTTCCCCGCCTTTGCAATGGCCGAGGTAATCTTCTGGGAATCAAAGCTCACGCAGCGTCCGTCCCGTTTCCTGATCTTTTCAAACATTTATTCCCTCCGCTGGGCAATGAATTTGCGAAATAGAACCGGAGAAAGTTCCCTTCGGGTAAGTAAGCTGTTATTGTCCTTGCACATCTTTCCGGGCTGGAGACGGACGAATACTTATCACAATATATTGCGGTCTGTCAAGAGTGAAAATCAATATATTGAGAAGAATTTGGATGGAAGAGCGAAGCAAAGAGGCGTCATGAAACTCCTGTCCTCTTTGCACTACTCCGCCGGGAGCTTGGAGGTCTGCGCTTTCCGGCTCCTATCCGCCCCCTATGGGGGGTAGCAGGGTGATCCTGTCATTGGATTCCAGGACATGATCCATGGGGAGAATTCTCTCGTTCACAGACACCATAACCCCGGACTGATTCAATTGCAGCTCCGGATATTTTCCCCTCAAGTAATTGATCACGTCTTTGATCGTCGCGTTCTCAGAAACAGGAACACGAATTTGATCCTCCCGTGTCAGCTTCCGCTGTACACCGTGAAATTCTACTGAAACGACCAATGTATTGCCTTTCGTGCCTCTCATGATCCAGAATTCTCCTCCAGGAGGGCCCTCGTTTCCTTATTCAGGAGACCAAATTTTTCAAGGGTCTCGGCCAATGGGACTCCTTGCAAGTCATAGCCCTTCTCCCTGTAGACCACGTCGCAAAGCCTTTCATATGCTTTTTCTCTCAACTCGATGAGCAACCTATGCCTATCCCTGTCATTGTCGGGAAGATTATCTATACCCACTTGCTCTTCGAGCCACTCCCTGAAATAGTCGGAGCGTCCCTCGTATTCATCCATGTGCACGGGAGCCATGGCCCTCAGGGGTATCTGGTCATCCTTCCTCTTGCCTCTGGACTGTCTCAGGTTGACCAGTTTTTGGAGGAGTTGCAGTCTTTCAGAATCATTCAGTATATCTTGTATTGTTTTGTTCCACCCGGTGGTGGCATTGAGAAACTTTGCATAGTAGTTCAGTGTGGGCTGGTTTTGGGCAGGATTCTCTGTCTTTTCAGCATCCGGGTGCCGCACGTCAATCCAGGGCAGCTTGCAGAGCCCAACCGCGTTGAACCAGGTGCGGATAAGGGGAAACCACTTGAGGGCCTTTGCCTTCATTTCAAAGGACGGGATTTCATCGTGCACCTGATCGATGAAGATGAGCCAGGCCTCGTCATGCTGCGGGCCCTTCAGCGCAAAACCATAACCACCCTGCTGGGCCAAGGATTCCTGCGTCCGGTACATGGAGAACTCAAGACCCTTCACCTCCATCGCGAATCTGTCAAGTTGCTCCAGCACCTCCCGTGAGGATACACCCCCTCTTGCTTCAGCCTTTCTTGCGACCCATGTCTTTGCCCTATGAACCCCCTGCCCACATACCCGGCCGAATCCCACTCCCGTGGCAGTCTCGTGGAGCAACCTGTCTATACTTTCGATGTTCCCCCAGGAAAGGTCATAACCTATGTCTTCCCGGGTCAAGAATCCCCGCTGAACGCATTCCATCAAAAAGGATGCGGTAACTCCCATGGAAATAGTATCAATCCCGTAATGATCACAATACCAGCTGTATTCCATGGTAAATTGTGGGTCGAATACCCCCATGTTGGTCACGGCCGCAATGGATTCGTATTCGGGCCCGTCGATGCCGACTTTCCGTCCTTTACAGGGCCCCCTTGTCAACAGCACATCCTCTGCCCCTTTTGCGCACGCCAGATTGCAGCCGTAGTAACAACCGTCAGGGTATTTCCTGTCAAAGTAACGGTCGAGGAACACATCGGCAAAGACACCCTCGGCGTCCGGATGGGTCCCCTGCTGGAAGTTATTGACGGGCAGGAGGTGGAACTTGTTCATGTACTCCACCAGTACGGGGGTCCCCCAACTTGAAAGCCTCAACTGCCTCGGGTCCATCTCACCAAGCACCCTTTTCAGGGCTGCACCGGCCTCACGGACGGCTTTTTCATCAACAGGATTGTTTGCCCTTACCCCTGACATGTTGGAATGCACTATCACGGCCCGCAATCCCTTGTGACTCATTACCGTCCCTGTACCCCCTCTTCCGGCTTGCTTGGAGCGCAGGCGACCGCGCCTCTTGTCGTAAAAAAGGCTGTTCACGATACCAAATCTCGTGTTTCTGGCGCCAATACCCGTGGTAACTGCTGCGATGTTGTCTTCCAGCTTCCTCCCGTCGTAAGACTTCAGGAGACTCTCGCCGTAAAAGAGGGCGCCCGTGTCGACATCTTTTCCGAACCGGGGGGCCTCTGCGATCCCTATGGTTCTCTTCTCCCTGTCGACTACAAGGACAACTTCTTTCCTGGATATTCCCGAAAGGAGCAGTGCGTCAAAGCCGCACTGCTTGAGAATGGGTGCAAAATGTCCGCCGATGTTCGAATCGATGAAGGTCCCGGTCAGGGGAGAAATAGTGCCGACAATGAACTTCCCCGTACCAGGAAACCTTGCGTCTCCACACAGGGGGCCGCTGGCCATTACGAGGAGATTTTCGGGGCTGTCGTAGGTGGTTTGGGCGTTGGTTCTGTCCCAAATCATCTTCAAGGCGTAGCCGCGGCCCCCAATGTATTTCTCCTTGAAGTCGGGCGGTAACTCAATCAGCTCTATTTCAAATTTGCTTAGATCGACATGAAGTATGAGGTCCGTATACCCTCCAATAACAGGGGCGGGGTCGTATGTCACAGATTTTATCCAGTTCATATATCGTCTCTCTCGTTCTCAGTTGGGAAACCAGGCGAACTACAAAGGCTCTTGGAAAGAGCGAAGCTTCCCAATATAAAAAAAATGGCCACAATGTCAAGTTGTTTCAGTCGCCCAGCCCTAAAAACCGGACCAACCCACCCCAGGGGAGACTTCTCAACGCGCCGTTGGGGGGTCCAGCGGCCAGTAAGTTAGTATTCCCGATGCTCCGTTGACTTTTTCTCCAGACAAGCCTTTATCTCCTTCCTGATCACCAGGTAGGCTGCTATGAGTATTATTGTTCCGATGACAAAGAGCAGGTCATTGTCCCCGATCATGCCGCAGGCAACCGTCAGGGCACCAAAGGCTGTTGCAAAGAGTGCGAAGGTTTTCTTAGACATGGGGTCTCCACGCTATCGGATCACGTCATTCAACTCAGGTTTAATCCGCCAGAGGCGGACGAGGGTTTGATTCCCCGCCCCTTGGGGCGTTAAGATAGTTTCCGGCTGGATACCCCGCTGCTTGCGGCGGGGAAGTTCATCGGAGCGCCTGGAGGGGCTACATGCGGCCTCGGGCAAAGACTTTGCCATAAGCCCATGAGATAATCAAGCAAATGGAGATTCCGGTAACGTCAAAAGGTGATTCAGTCCGATCGGTCCAGAGACTAAGCTCTTAGCTTCAAGGACAGGGTGACCAGGCCAAGGTAGATAAAGAGGCTGATGATGTCATTGGTGGTTGTTACAAAGGGACCTGTGGCGAGTGCCGGGTCAACCTTCAACTTTTTCAGGGCCATGGGTACGGCGGTGCCGATGAACCCCGAATTGAGAATGATTATCACCAGGGAAAAGGAGACAACCGCTCCCAGGTAGATATCGGATAACCATATCCCCACTATGAAGCCAAGTATGAGCCCACATATCACACCGTTCATGAGAGCAACCTTGAGTTCCATCCACAGCCTTCGCCCCGTATTAACCAGACTGATGTCTCCGGTCGCAAGCCCCCTGACGGCGATAGTTGCGGCCTGTGTACCCGAATTACCTCCCATGGCCATGATCACCGGGAAGAAGAATGATAGAGCGAGAATTTTTTCCAGCGAAGATTCGAACTGGTTGATCACACCAGCGGCAAGAATGCCTCCGAAGAGCCCTCCAACGAGCCATGGTATCCTGGCCAGAGAAATCTTCAAAGGGGACTCCTCGGCTATTTCCTGGTGGATCACACCGGCCATGAGAGTCATGTCTTCACTGGCCTCCTTTTCGATTACGTCTATGACGTCATCGTGGGTTATCCTGCCGACCAGCCGGTGCGCCCTATCAACTACGGGAATCGTAACCAGATTGTACTTCTTCACCATGGATGCCACCTCTTCCTGGTCCGCATCCACGTCCACCGATATCACCTCTGGATTCATTATGTCCCTGATTTTTCTCTCCGGAGGCTCAGTGACCAGGTCCTTTAGTGAGACCACACCCACAAGCCTCTCAAGCCGGTCCACTACAAAGAGATAATAGACGTTTTCCACCTCCTCCCTTTTTTTCCTTATCGTTTCGATGGCCTCCTCTACGGTGGCATCATCCTGAACAGCGACAAACTCCAGGGCCATGAGACCGCCGGCCGTATCATCCGGGTAAGGGAGGAGCTTCTCCAGGTCTTCGGATACCTCTTCTTCAACGGTCTCAATGATCGCTCTGGCCCGTTCGGCGGGCAAGTCCCCCACCAGATCAGCAGCATCATCCGAATCCAGCTCTTGAACGATCTCGGCAAGAACCTGGTTATCGAGCTCGTTGAGTATCCTTTCCTGAACCGGAGGCTCGATCTCTACAAGGACTTCCCCGGCCCCTTCTGGCTCCAAACATTTGAAAATAAAAGGCCTTTCCGAAGGATCAAGGTGCTCTACCAGATCGGCGAGGTCCGCGGGTCGAAGTTCGTCAATAACCGCCCTTAATGCAGCTTCATCGGCGCTCCTGATAGAATTCTTTACGTCCTCTAAGAGTTTCTCATCAATCACTTGGACAGTTGGCATTACAAAGACCCCCTTTTATGCTCGCACTCCTTGGAGCACCTGTGGCACTGCAACACAGATCATCACATTGCTTTTATCCGTTGGAGAATAATCTTTCTGTAGTCAAGCTCTCCTTTTGCAGCCTCCTCCAGTTCATGAACAGGAATCTCCGCCCTGGCAGCACTCTTATGCCCCCCGGCCGTCCCCCATTCCCCGAAGAGTTTCTGGGCAAGCTTGCCCGCATCCAGTCGAAATCCGGCGTTTCGGAAAATGATTATCAGCTTGTTGGCGTAAATGCCCGATACAACACACCAGGTTGCCTCGGCCATCTTCAAGAAGAAATCGGCGATAATGACGAGTATATCGGGATCGTTTACTTTCCCCATATGTATAAAGGCGATATCTCTGACAAAAGTGAGGTTTTCGATGGCTTTCTTGAAGCTCTCAAGGGTCTTTTTCGTTATTTCAGATGATTCTATCTTTTTGATGATGTTCAAGTTGGCGTATTGATACAGGTATCTGAAGGCATTGATATCATTTTGGGTCGACGGCCTGACAAAATTATCAGTATCAGTCTTGATGCCATAGAACAGGGCTGTAGCAAGTCGAGGA
>JAFDIC010000070.1 GCA_019308525.1 Deltaproteobacteria bacterium | reverse complement strand
TGAGTTGGGCGCCATGCCTGCCGAGTTCTTGGTTATGTAGCGAGCAGGCGTCAGGATGTTTATACACCCTCCCCTGTCTGCTGATTCCCCCGGTTCCCCTTCGGGATCATACTCGGCGCATGACTCATAGGAGTGTACCGTGCCGGGAGGCACCCTTTCAGTCACCTGGGCGGCGCATATGACCGCACCCCGATCGTTGAACACCTTCACCAGGTCGTTCTCCCTGATCCCCCGGGCCTCCGCATCCTTCCTGTTTATCCGTATGATCCAGTAATATCGCCCGTCTTCCTTCAATATCCTGTGGTCCTTGACGTCATTCATCCAGCTCTCCTTCGCATCCCCCATGGTGTGAAAGCTGAACCGCGGATGCGGTGATATCAGTTGAAGGGGATACTTGTTATACAGCGTCGTGGTGTGATGCCCTTCCCAGGAATAGATGTATTTGGGAATTAGGGGCCTTTCCTCGTCACCCGGGTCGAACTTCTTCAGGCTCGATGATACAAATTCGATCAACCCGGAGGTGGTCTGAAGTCCCTTTCCCAGCTCTTCCTGGGTCTCCGGGTGGGGCCCCCAATCCGGCGTGTCTTTGGGCCTTCCCTCTGCAAACCACCTCAGGGCGGGAGTGGGCCTGTAGTCTTCGGGTATGGGGACGACAAAGTAGCCCTTCTTGAAGAACTCCTCCCAGGAGACGTACTTTGGGAGGTCAGTGGCTTCAAAGTACCGCTTGACCCAATCCAGCTCAGTCATACCCCCGGCGGTGTAAACATCGTAGAACCCGAGCTTCTTGGCCACCAGGGCGAATATCTCGTAGTCTGACTTGGATTCCCCGAGGGGTTCGATGCACTTCTTCTGGAGGCTGATAATCCGGTGGTTGCACTGGGTGTAAGAGTCAGGAATGTAGCCCGAGCAGTTAGCAAACTCGCTGATGTCCCATCTCTCGAAATTGGTGCATGCCGGAAGGATTATGTCTGCAAACTTGGCCTCCCCTTCAAACCATATGGACTGGCTCACCACGAAGGAGAGTCTCTCGGTCCTGTATGCCTTCACGTAACGGTTGGTCTCGCACATGGTGCCGAAGAAAGATCCCCCGTAACGCCAGTACATCTGTATCTCCGGGTATCCGTCGGCAGGGTACTTGTACTCGTGAAACTGGGCCTCTATGGAAGGACCGCAGAAGCCCTTACCTCTCCACCGGAACTTGCCATCCAGAATACATTCCGGAATCTTTAGCCTCGGGATATGCTGTCCCATGGGGCTGTTGATGGTCGAACGGGTAGGCTGGTCAAAACTGAACATGCGATAAACCCAGCGGAAGCCGGCCGCCGAGTTGTCAACGTCACCCGATATCCCCCCTTCCGCATACCCCGGGAACATGAAAGAGGTATTGCAGGGGGCCCCTTGGGTGGTCGACCAGATATTGGTCCCCGGCTTCCCCATTCCCTGCATAGCCGCAAGGCTGATCATCAGTCTCGCCCATTCGTTGCCGGTGGCCGAACGGCAGGCTCCTCCCCAGCCCCCAAGTCCCCCGGCCGCCAGCATGGTCTTCCTGGTGCCCCATTCTCGGGCCAGGGCCCTTATCTCTCGTGCCGGAACCCCGGTCTCCAGCTCGGCCCATTCTGGAGACTTGGGCTCTCCGTCTTCCTTTCCGAGTATGTAATCCTTCCACTGCTCAAATCCCACGGTTCGCTCTGCAATGTATTCCTTGTCGTAGAGATCTTCGCTTATCCACACGAAGGCGATGGCGCATGCCATGGCATTGCCGGTGTCGGGCCTCGGGGCGAACCACTTGTCCGCATACATCCCTGCGGTGTGGTTGTAAAAGGGATCGATGAACACCATCTTGACGCCCAGATCCTTCAGCCACTGGCGCCTCGAGGTGTGTTCAAAGGCCGAATATATCCCGTTCGTGGCCTCCGGATCAGCGGACCAAAACACAATCATTTCCGTGTGCTTGAGGGCGTCTTCCAGGAGATCATACTGCTCAGGTATGCCCAGGCGATGGCTGAATCCCCAGTTGTGCATCCCGCCCCAGTGCCACCCTTCCCAACTGTCGGGGTTATGGTCCGCGTAGGTGAAGCCCATGAGGTTTGCGAACCGGAAATAGGCGCTGTGCCTGTAACCCACGTTTCCCCACAGGTGGTGGGAACCTGCGGTGCTCAGGATGGCGGCAGGGCCGTATTCCCTCTTGATCCTCTTCACCTCGCTCGCCACGATCTCTGCGGCCTCGTCCCAACCGATCCTCTCATAGCCTGATTTACCCCTGTTCATGCAGTTTCGATTGCCACCGGGATCGAAGTCCACCCTTTTCATGGGATACAGGTTTCGCTTCGGGGAATAGATCATGGATCTCCATGAAAGTGAATAGGGCGCCAGGGTCGTCTTTCTCGGTGGCGCAAATGTCCTGCCCCTTGCCTTTATGGTCCATGACGGGGCGTCTTTCTCGTCGAGTTCCATGGGAGTGATCCGGATGATCCGGCCGTCCTTCACGTAGACGAAGACCGGCCCCCCCGTTGTCCCGTTGGTCAGTTTCTCCACCTTTCCCATACTGTTCCCCTCCTTTACTGTTTGCTCTAGTCAATGGTCCCCAGAGGACCTGGTCAGTGGAAACCTAGGGCCCGGGCATTCAAGCAGTATATCCTGTCCCTTTCCCCTTGCGAAAGGGGAAGTCCTTCCAAGAAGGCCATACATTCAACCGGATCTTCGTAAGGGTAGTCCGTTGCAAGGAGAACCCTTTCCAGGCCCATTGCTTCAACGGCACACACGAACGCGGGTTTAAGGTAATTTCCGCTCGTGGTGATAAAGACATTCTCCTTGAGGTAATCACTGGGTTTCTTCTGGAGATCCGGCCTGACGTCCTTGTCCACGTATGGTCTCACATAGGCAAAATCTATTCGTTGCATCAGGAAAGGCAGGCCTTCACCCAGGTGCCCCAGAACGAATGTCAACCCGGGAAAGCGATCCAGCACGCCGCTGTATATGAGACGCATCATGCAAATGGCTGCATCGATCCCGAATCCAAAGGGTGCCCCTGATAGCACGAAGCCGTACTTGCCGAGCTGGGGAATGGACGGTACCGTGGGGTGGAGGTATATGGGCACACCCAGCTCCCATGCCTTTTCCAGAATGGGCCAGTACTGTAGATCGTCCAGGTAACTGTCACCGTAATTGGAATGGGTCTTCCACCCCTTGAGCCCCAGTTCTTTGACCGCCCGCTCAAGCTCCTTCCTGGATCCCTCGGGATCCCTCGGGGCAAGGGCTGCAAAGCCCTCGAAGCGTCCGGGATACTTTTCCCTGGCTCCCGCAAGGGCATCATTGGCCCTCCTTGCCACTTCCATACCCACTTTTGGCTCAAAGTGTTCCGCCCCTGGCGAAGTCAGGCTCAGTATCTGTGTGCCAATCCCGGCAAGGTCCATGTTCTCGATCCTCTTCCCCCCGAGATCCAGCAGTTTGTTGAGGAGGGGATCTCCGATGGGTTCAGCCACATCTGATGTGTACCACAAGCGTCTGCGCCCCGTATCCGAATCAACCCGGTAGTGGGGGTATCCTGTGTTGTTTTCCAGGGCCCTGACATAGTCCCTGGTGACAAAATGGGCTTCGAAGTCTAGCTTTTTCATTATCCACTGTCTCCTTTATGGCGCTTGCCCCCGGGCCTCTCCTCTTTCGCGTTTCCATCCCATCCCCGGATACAGGGGGACGGGATGGCTTGCTCCTAGGCCATGGGGAATATCTTGCCCGTTAAGGGTATGTAGGGGTGTTCCTTGTTGTACACGATCTTCAGCTCCCATGGCCACTTCTCACCTCTGACCCATTGCCCCCCCACGAGGGGTGTGCGGCTGTAATTCTCCTCGTTGTACTTGATATGTCCAACAATAGTGTCCATGTCAGTATCGGCAATGGCCCTTCTGAGCACCTCCTTGTCCAGGGTTTGTGCCCTTCGCAACACGTCAACGGCGATCTCGTAGCCCGCGTGCTTGTAGCCGATGGGCTGGGTCCATTCCTTTCCGGTCTCCCTTGTCCATGCATCACACATCTCCTTGGAGGTCTCACCGGTCAGGGAGGACTTGAAAGGATGATGGGGACTCCACCACACCTCGGTGGTCAGGCCGTTGGGCAGGTCGCCCCCGAGGGCGCCTACGGCAGAGGGGAAGAGTATTGCCTTGCCGATGGTCGCGACCTTCGGCTTGAAACCAAGGCGATGGCACTGCCTCCAGGCCGTCGCAAAGTCCGGCGGGATGGTGTTTCCGAGCAGTATTTCCACTCCTTCCTTTTTCCATCCATTGATAAAGGGGCTGAAGTCCTTTAGCCCGTAAGGAAATCTCCCGAGATCAATGACCCGGTATCCCATGCTTTCAGCAACCTTCTTGAAGATCGCGGACCAGGATACACCGTCCGGATCGTTGGCCATCAACACCCCTACCACCTTGTTGGTCTCGATCTGCTCCCACATACCTGTATACACGGGAACAATATCCTTCTCCACCGACCAGAAGGCATGGAAGACCCACTTGTACGGTCCGCCTTCCAGCCAGGGCTCCAGGGGCGCATCAAGAGAAATGCCCGGCACCCGAAATCTCTCACAGATGCTCGTGACCGGGTTCACCGTGTCAGGCGTATGGAAAAAGACCATGAGATCCACCTTGTCCCTCATGATGAGCCTGGAGGCGATCTCCCCCGCCTTGGTGGGATTACTCTCCGTATCCATGATCTTTACCTTGACAGGGACCTTCTTCTTGAATTCCTTGATATAGATGCCTCCGTCTCTGTTGATCTCTGCCAGGGCCCTTTCGTCCACCCATGGAGTCGCCGCACCGAAATCCGCAATGGGACCTGTGCTTGGGTTTGGCCTGCCGATCAGGATGTAGTCCCTCTTAGCCCCCGTTGACTTCCCAACCATGCCGGGGAGGACCAACCCCGAAGTCATGGCACCGCCGACAACCACGGCACTCTTTTTCATGAATTCACGCCTATCTATACCGCCCTTATTCCTTCTCTTTTCCTTCCTCTCTTCCATGATCTTATCCCTCCCTTCTTTGAAGTTTTGTGCTTATCCCTGTGGGGCTCGGTCCCCCAGGGGTTGCCTATGTTCTGCGTGGCGACAGGAACTGGAACCCTGTCTTTTCTTGCAAGGTCCCCATGATACCCCTGGGGGCCGCAAGGATAATGGTAATGGCTATCATCCCGAGCAAGAGGAGGCTGATGTGCCCGTACTCAGCCAGCCACTGGGAGAGCAATACGTAGACAAAAGCTCCCACTATGGGACCCTCCAGGGTTCCTATGCCGCCGATGATCACGATGAAGACGAGAATGACCGTCCAGTCAATGGCAAATGCCTTGTAAGGTTGGATGAAGATCTGGAACACGTACAGGACCCCGGCCGTGGTCCCGGTGATAAAGGCCGCCACGAGAAAACAGAACAACTTTGAGCGGAAGATTTCCACTCCCATCGTCTCAGAGACCTCTTCGTCGTCCCTCATGGCCATCAGTCCGAGCCCGATCCTTGAACGCAGGATGGTGTAAGAGACCGCTAGGGCCCCGGCCCCCATTATGAACGCCATGTAGTAGATAGTCGTCATGGAAGGGGGATGAGACGGCTTGATAAAGAGGCCCGTGCCGTACTTTACGTATCTCCAGTTGCTGAACCACAGGAGCAACATCTCGGCAAAGATCCACGTACCGATGGCAAAATAGATTCCCTTCATTCTGAATATGAACAGGGACATGAACAGGGCAAGAAGGACCGATAAGAGGCCCCCGAGAAGAACACTCAACCACACATAGACGCCGTAATAGTTGGTGAGTACAGCCACCGCATAACCGCTGAACCCTATGAACGCCTGTTGCCCGAGGGAAAGGAGGCCGGAGTAACCGACCAGGAGGTTCCACATCTGGGACATGGCCATGTACAGGCAGTAGAGGAGGCAGAAAAGGAGGACATAGTCGGAACCCCAGACGGGAACTGTTACAAATCCCAGGAACAGCAACCCGAGGACGTGCCACCTATACTTAAAAGATCCTTCCATGACCCCTCATATCTTCCCGAACAACCCCTGGGGCCTGATGCCCAGGACGAAAAGGAGTACTCCGTAACCGAATAGCAGCTGGTAACCAGGACCGGTGAAGTGGGCCCCCAAGAGCTGGGCCAGAGCCAATATCAGGCCACCTGCCAGGCATCCCTTCATGCTCCCCAGGCCGCCGATGATCATGACCCCCATGGCTATTATGAGGTACTGGGGGCCCGTGTGAGGATAAAAGGTAAACGTCATACCTATGAGGACGCCCGCCACGCCGGCGGTCGTCATGGCGATTCCCATGGCATATGCATAGATTCTCCTGGTATTCACGCCCATCAAACGCGCTGCGATCTCATCATCCGAGGCCGCTCTTATGGCACGACCCATGTACGTACTCCTGAAAAACATGTACAGGGCCAAAATAACAAAGCTCCCGAAGAGAAAATCCACGAGGTACAGCACGGGCAAATTCAATCTCTCTCCAAGGGGTATGGTCATGACCGAAAGGCTGGTCATCAGGCTCCTTGCGTCGGGGGTGAAGACCAGGAGCAAGAAATTCTGCACTATTATGGACAGGCCAAAGGCGACGAGGAGGGGGGGTTCCATCTCTTTTCCCAGCACACGGTTGAGGAGAAAGCCCTGGATAAAGAATCCCAAGAAAAACATGGCAGGCACGACCACGATCAGGGTGACCAAAGGGCTCACCCCCAACCAGGTCACCACGACCAGGCTCAGGTAGCCGGCAAGGATCATCAGGTCTCCGTGCGCCAGGTTGACCAGCTTGACGATCCCGAACATGGTTGTCATGCCTATGGCAACAACCGCGTAAAGGCCTCCGAGCAAAATTCCGTTAAGGATCGGCTGTAAAAGATCGAACATTCCGGCCTCTTGTCAAATCCCAAAGTAGGCTTTTTTTACCTCCTCCTCGGTAAGAGAGGAGTGATTGCCATCAAGTACCACCCTTCCCTCCAGCATGATGTATGCCCGATGAGATGCTTTCAAGCTTCTCTTTACGTCCTGCTCCACCAGGACTATGGTGACGCCGTCCTCGTTGATCCTGGTGAGCTGGCTGTAGATGGTCTTGATAACCACAGGGGCGAGTCCGAGTGAAACTTCGTCACACAGAATTACCTTCGGGTCCGACATCAGGGCACGCCCCAGGGCCAGCATCTGTTGTTCGCCGCCGCTCAGGGTGTTTCCCATCTGGTCTTTCCGCGCCTTGAGAACAGGGAAAAGCTCATAGATCTTCGATAATGCCTCGTCCCTCTTGGCCCGGGTTCTGGGGGTATAGGACCCCATGAAAAGATTCTCAAACACGGTAAGCCTGGGAAAAATCCGTCTTCCTTCGGGAACAAGGGTGATTCCCCGGGGAACTGTCTCGTGGGGCGGGAGCCCCTCGATCCTTTCCCCAAAGAACTCAATGGTTCCCCTGCTGGGCACCAATATTCCCGAGATGCTGTTCAGGAGGGTGGATTTTCCGGCACCGTTGGCACCAATAACGGAAACAATCTCCTGCTCCGCGACCCGAATCGATACCCCCCAGAGGGCCTGGAAATCCTTGTAATGGACGTCCAGGTCAGTAACCTCGAGTGCGACCGGCTCAGACACTATGCTTCCCCTGCCCCCATGTAGCATTCCAGGACCTCTTTCGAATTCATAACCTCTGAAGGGTTCCCACAGCTCAACCACTTTCCTTCTGCTATGGCAAGCAGCCTGTCCACACCCTCTGACATCATCATGAGGATGTGCTCGATCCAAATGATCGTGATCCCTCTCCTCTGGATCTCCTTTATGATCTTCAGAACTTGCCCCATTTCACCCTCAGTCAGGCCCCCTGCAATCTCGTCCAGGAGAATCAGGCTCGGGCGGGTGGCAAGTGCCCTGCCCAGTTCGAGGCGCTTCCTGTCAAGGAGGGGAAGCCCTCCTGCAAGGCGATGCCTGTGACCTTCAAGCCCAATGAGGTCTAAGACATCATCGATCTCTGACCTGGCCTCCTTCTCTCTCAATCCGCCTCCGTGCACCGCTGCCACCAACAGATTTTCGAAGACACTCATCTTGTCGAAGGGTCTGGGTATCTGGTAGGTCCTTCCGATGCCCTTGTGGCATCTTTTTGCAGGGGACTGGGAGGTAATATCTTCACCTTTGAAAACTATGGATCCCGAATCCGGCTTCAGCAGACCCGTCAAGAGGTTGAATACGGTGGTCTTACCCGCACCGTTCGGCCCCATCATCCCCAGGATCTCGCCTTCCCTCACCTCAAAGGACAGGTCATCCACGGCAACCAGGTTCCCGAAGCTCTTTCTCAGACTCTTTGCCTCAAGTATATGGGTCATGGTTCCTGTCCGCAAACCTCCAAAAGACTCCTGGAGCCAAATAAAGAGGCCTGGGGAAGATATCCCTGGTGAACTGATCTATCGTGATCACGGGGCCCGGGCTTTGCTTCCCCTGAATTCGGGGCAGCTTAGCTCAAGGGCGGTTTGGAATTCACTATTCCTTCCAGGAATATCCGGGCGCAATCGCTGCTAAGCCTGTCAATGCTCACGAAATTCATCTCTTTCAAGACATTCTTATAGATTACAAGGTTTGAAATCATGGCCTGGTAGGCAAAAATCACGGTCCTGTAATCCATGGGCCTGAATGCCCCTTCCTTTATCCTTTGCCTTACGTATTCCGACAGCCGGCTCATCATCAGGGTATCCTTTTTGTGGAAGTGGACCCTGTGAAAATGATCTTCCTTGAGACGGGCATACATGAGAATCTTAAAGATCTCCCTATCCTTCTTCTTGGAAGTATGACGCAAGATGTGGGAGGCAAATGCCTTGAACACCGCGAAATCGTTTCTCTCCCTGATCGGGGCCTCCAGGTCCTGATCCAGGGGATGGCTCTGGTAGGCGATCTCGGCTATGGCCTCATAGACGCCTTGCTTGGAACCGAACAATTGTATGACCCTGGTTCTGCTCACCCCCACCCTGTCAGCGATATCATCCAGTGTTGTCTCGTTGTACCCCTTTTTGGCAAACAGCACACGGGCGGCATCAAGGACCTGTGACCTTCGATTCTTTGATGAAAGCCTTCTGTTCTTTTCCTTTGCCAATTTCCTTTCCCCGGATGAAAACCCTATGCGGAAAACAAGCGGATGTCAATATCTTTTTACTAACAAGTTAGTAAGTTAATACGCCTTGATCGAGCGAAGACTCGATCCGGAGTTATTTGTTGATCCTTATTGGTTATATGCCTCGAAACCCGGGCAGCCCCTGGGAGCCTACCAGGGAGATGGGCGAATGGGCGCAGGTATACCGGGCTTCAGGTTCACTGACCCCTATCCGTAAACTCCTAACCGAAAAGGAGGAAGGGAAATGAAGTCAGTTCTTAGGTTCGGCACGTTTTTTGGCTGTGTTTTCGCAACCTTGATGCTCCTGTTTCCCCCTGGCGTTTTTGCAGCAAACGAGATAAAGATCGGGGTGATCTATCCTCTGACAGGAGGGGCCGCGGCTGCCGGCCGTGAACTCAGGGCCGGTGCAGAGCTGGCTGCCAAAATCGCCGACAGTGTTATGGCAGACCTCCCAATGACTATGGCAAAAAACAGTGGCATCAAGAGTCTCGGGGGTGCAAAGATCAAGCTGATTTTCAAGGATCATGAAGGGAATCCCACACTGGGTGCTGACCTGGCCAAAAAGCTTATCCTGGACGACAAGGTTGATGGGATTTTGGGCTGTTACCACAGCTCGGTCACCAAGACGGTAAGTGCCGTGTGCGAACAATACGGAGTCCCCATGATCAACGGCACCTCCACCTCTCCGGCATTGACCAAGCGAGGCTTCAAGTGGTTCTGGCGAACCACACCCCACGACAGGCGGTTCACCAAAGACCTCTTCGAACTCCTTAAGGGCCTCACCGAGGGAAAGGTCAGAGGTGTCGGGATCGTGCCCAAGGAGGAAATCATGAACCTGGCATCAGCCTGTGAAAAGACCGAATGGGGTTCCCACGTCTCCGGCCTGATAGAGAGCTTTGCCAAGGAGTATGGCTTTAATCTCAGGAAGTCCCTCCTCTATGCCGCCAAGTCCGCGGATCTTTCCAGCGAGGTCCGTTCCCTCAAGGCCTCCAGGGCTGACGTGTTGCTCTTCGCCTCTTACACCTCAGATGCCATTCTCATGGTCAAGACATTGAAAGCCCAAAGGGTCCGACCCAAGATCATCTGGGGTCAAGATGCCGGATTCGAGAAACCTGAATTCCGCAGCACCCTCGGTGATGCCATCACAGGGATTTTGACCAGAACCGTGTTCCTTCCCAAGGTAGTGGATATCAAGGCCCTTGCCGGGAAAGTGAATGCCCTTTACAAGGCCAAAACGGGAAATGACCTCGGTGGCGCTTCGGCGCGAGCCTTTACCGGCGTTCAGACATGGGTCCATGTGTTGGAGAAGGCGGGTTCCACGAAGCCTGCCGCGATCCAGCGTGCCGCAAACTCGATCAATATACCCGGCAGAGAACTGGTCGTACCCTGGGCTGGCATCAAATTCTCAACCTCGGGTGAAGAGCTTGGCCAGAACGTCCTCGGGTCCGGCCTGATCGGACAATACCAGAAAGGCCCGGGCGGAAAAATCGGACTTGAAATCATTTATCCCTTTGATGTCGCTTCGGCTGACATGATTTTCCCATTCCCTGGTTATTGACCACCTCTTAGGTCCAATTTGCTTCTCCCGTTCCCCTCTTTCACTCCAAGGAGGGGAACGGGGATCACTGGAGAGCGTTGGAAAAATGCTTTGAAGCAAGCACGGCGCAGGTCCTTAGATCCCCCGCCCGGGGAGAAAGGTGTTTTTGAGTTCCCCCCTGGCAGGAAGTCGCCCCTATGGATATTCTTATTAGCCCCCTTGCAGCAGGCCTCTTGATCGGCATGGTCCTGGCCCTTGTCGCCCTGGGGCTCACCATCATTTTCGGGGTCATGGATATAGTGAACTTTGCCCACGGCGAATTTCTCATGGTGGGGATGTATACAGGACTCCTGACGGCCCAGGGCATGGGAGTAGATCCCCTTTTCACTTTGCCCATCGCGGCGGCGGTCGGCTTTGCCCTGGGGGTGCTCTGCTACGTGGGGTTTGTCAAGTTCCTGCTCCGGGGTCCCATGGTGGCCCAGTTGCTTGGGACCTTCGGTCTCATGTTGTTCCTGAGAAACCTGGCCCTGTTGATCTTCGGCTCCGAGGACAGGGCGCTTCATCACGGTATACTGGTCGACAGGAGCTTTGATCTTGGAATGGGAGTCATCATCCCGGCGACGAAACTGGCAGCGGCAGGGCTCTCTGTAGCGGCCTTTTGGGCGGTATGGATCCTCATGAACCGCACCAAGACCGGCAAGGCACTGACTGCCACGGCTCTAAACGCCCAGGGGGCACTGTACATGGGCATTCCCACGGAACGAATGAACGCCCTGGCATGGGGGATAGGAGGGGCCTCGGTAACTATTGCAGGGGCGTTGATTGTTTATTTCTGGTCTGTAAACCCGTTCATAGGCCTCCTTTTCACCATGATCGCATTTGCTATTGTGGCGCTTGGCGGCTTTGGCAGTGTTCCCGGGGCCTTTTTCGCAGGGCTCATTGTGGGTCTCATTACGGAGATTCCCGGCATCTGGGACTTTTTCACCTATACCTTCGAAGTCAACTGGATCGCTGATGTACCCATGACATCATTCAAGTATATGTGGGTCTACCTGGCCTATTTCATCATCGTGGTAGTCCGCCCAAGGGGACTCTTTGGATGGAAGCGGTAAGAAGCGCCCTGGATTTCTCGGATTTCCCCCGCACTGACCTGCTCATTACCGGAATTGGAGCCCTGCTGCTCCTGTGCTTCCCGATCTTCCCCCACTCCTCCTTCGCAATGGCGACCATGATTCAATTCCTGATGTTTTCTCTCTATGGTATGGGCTGGAACACCATTGGGGGTTACGGCGGCCAGGTGGACCTGGGCAAGGCGCAATACGTGGGCATCGGCGCCTATACTACAGCGGTAATGCTTACCCGCTGGGACGTGCCTTTCTGGGTATCCATGCCCCTGGGAGTCTGCCTTGCGGTCTCATGGTCTTTTGCCATCGTTTATCCCCTTTTTCGTTTGAAGGGCCACTACTTTGCCATCGCCACCATT